>NZ_MQVK01000033.1:0-68700 GCF_002002385.1 Vibrio sp. SALL6 | reverse complement strand
AGGTTGCGACTACCGTATCAATGCTCACTGCATCTTCAGTGATGCTCTCTACGGCATCAACCTTGATAGTTGGCGCATCGTTTACTGGATTTACTGTAACAGTTACTTTCGCTTCGTCGGTCAATTGGCCGTCCGTTACGGTGTAAGTGATTTCGGCGTCGCCATTGAAGTTTTCTGCCGGTGTGAAAACAAGTTTGCCATCCACCACTTCAACCGTACCCTGCTCTTTAGGAACAGAGACTGATTCAATACTCAGCTTATCGCCATCCACATCAGTATCGTTTGGCAGAACATCAATAGTAACTGCAGTGTCTTCTTGTGTCGTAGCGATGTCATCTTTCGCCACTGGCGCATCGTTGGCCGGTGTTACATTGACTTCAACGATAGCGGATTCAGACACACCGCCTGACGTGACAATATAGGTAAAGCTGTCTATTCCGTGATAGTTATCGTTTGGTGTGTAGGTCACACTGCCGTCCGGGTTGACCGAGACCGAGCCATTGACTGGACCGTTATTGGCATCGAGCGACACCACTTTACCGTCGCCTTCGAACGTGTCGTTACCTAAGACCTTGATGATGGTCGGTGTGTCTTCCACAACCGTCGCTTTGTCTGCCACGATGTCCGCTACAGGCGCAACCGTAAAGTCCACCGTTTGGCTAACGCTCTCACCGCTTGGGTCTTTAGCTGTGAACGTAATTGTCTCTTTGCCATTCCAATCCGCAGTCGGAGTGATGGTAGCAACGCCACTCACAATAGAGATTTGGATGCTGTTATTGCCAGAAACTGAGAATTCTAGCGAGGAATCAGAATCTTTGAATACTTCATTCAAGTCGATCGTGTATGCATCGAAATCTTCCGATAACACTTGGTCTGCAATGGCATTTTCAACAGTCGGTGCATCGTTAACACGATTCACAACCAAACTATCACTGTCGCTAGCCGTTGGATTAACACCATCCGATACTGACGCGCTAATAGTTAGATCTTTAAGGTTAAGTTCATCATTATTAACTGCATCAACGCCTGCTTGAGTCAGCTTGACTTCATTGCCAACCAACACGAAGTAGCCGTTTGAGTTGTTTTCTAAAGAAACGGCTAACTGGTCTTCAGGCGTGTCAGTATCGCGAACCGTTAAGGTTGCTACTACCGTATCAGTGCTCACTGCGTTTTCAGTGATGCTTTCTACGGCATCAACCTTGATGGTTGGCGCATCGTTCACTGGGTTAACGGTAACGCTCACTTTCGCTTCGTCGGTCAATTCACCGTCCGTTACGGTATAAGTGATTTCAGCGTCACCATTGAAGTTTTCGGCCGGTGTGAACACCAACTTGCCATCAACAATCTCAACTGTACCTTGGTCACTCGGCACAGACGCCGAGTCAATGCGTAACGTATCACCATCGATGTCAGTATCGTTTGGCAGAACATCAATAGTAACCGCGGTGTCTTCTTGTGTCGTAGCGATGTCATATTTCGCCACTGGCGCATCGTTCACAGGCGTCACATCGACGTTCACCGTGGTGGACTCACTGACGCCACCGGAAGTGACGATGTAGGTGAAGCTGTCTGCACCGTGGTAGTTGTCGTTTGGCGTGTAAGTCACGCTGCCGTCAGGATTGACTGAGACCGTGCCGTTGGCTGGGCCGTTATTGGTATCTAGCGACACCACTTTATCGTCGCCTTCGAACGTGTCGTTACCTAAGACCTTGATGATGGTCGGCATGTCTTCCACAACCGTCGCTTTGTCTGCCACGATGTCCGCCACAGGCGCAACCGTGAAGTTTACGGTTTGGCTAACGCTTTCGCCGCTTGGATCAGTGGCAGTAAAGGTTAGGGTCTCTGAGCCGTTCCAGTCTGCTGTTGGTGAAATGGTCGCGATGCCATTTTCAATCGAAACCAGCACGTTGCTGTTGCCAGACACTGAGAAGTTCAGTGCGGAGTCGCTATCTTTAAATGCGTCGTTTAAATCAATCGTGTAGGTCGCGAAGTCTTCCGATAACTCTTGATCTGCAATGGCATTTTCAACAGTCGGAGCATCGTTAACACGATTCACAATCAAACTATCACTGTCGCTAGCTGTTGGATTAACACCATCCGATACTGACGCACTAATAGTTAGGTCTTTAAGGTTAAGTTCATCATTATTAACTGCATCAGCGCCTACTTGAGTCAGCTTGACTTCATTGCCAACCAACACGAAGTAGCCGTTTGAGTCATTTTCTAAAGAAACGGCTAACTGGTCTTCTGGCGTATCAGTATCGCGAACCGTTAAGGTTGCGACTACCGTATCAGTGCTCACTGCATCTTCAGTGATGCTTTCTACTGCATCAACCTTGATGGTTGGCGCATCGTTCACTGGATTTACTGTAACAGTTACTTTCGCTTCGTCGGTCAATTGGCCGTCCGTTACGGTGTAAGTGATTTCGGCGTCGCCATTGAAGTTCTCGGCCGGAGTGAAAACAAGTTTACCATTCACCACTTCAACCGTACCCTGCTCTTTAGGTACAGAGGCTGATTCAATACTCAGCTTGTCGCCATCCACATCAGAATCGTTTGGCAGGACATCAATGGTAACTTCGGTGTCTTCTTGCGTCGTAGCGATGTCATCTTTCGCCACTGGTGCATCATTCACTGGCGTCACATCGACGCTCACCGTGGTGGATTCAGACACACCGCCAGAGGTGACGATGTAGGTGAAGCTATCTGTACCGTGGTAGTTGTCGTTTGGCGTGTAAGTTACGCTGCCATCAGGGTTGACCGAGACCGTGCCGTTGGCTGGACCGTTATTGGTATCTAACGACACCACTTGGTCGTCGCCTTCGAACGTATCGTTACCTAAAACCTTAATGATGGTTGGCGTGTCTTCCACAACCTTCGCTTTGTCTGCCACGATGTCCGCCACAGGCGCAACCGTGAAGTTCACCGTTTGGCTGACGCTTTCGCCGCTTGGATCGGTAGCAGTAAAGGTCAACGCTTTTGAGCCGTTCCAGTCCGCAGTTGGAGTGATCGTGGCAATGCCATTGACGATCGCCACTTGTATGTTGCTGTTGCCAGAGACGCTAAACGTTAACTCGCCATCAACGTTATCCACATCACTGAAGGCGGTATTCAGATCGATAGTGTATGGCGTGAAGTCTTCTGCCAAGGTTTGATCTGCGATGTTGCTTTCAACCACAGGCGTGTCGTTTACAGCATTCACGGTTACTTTGACCGTTGCTTGGTCAGTCAGTGCGCCGTCGGTGACGGTGTAAGTGATTTCGGCGTCGCCATTGAAGTTTTCTGCCGGTGTGAAAACAAGTTTGCCATCCACCACTTCAACCGTACCCTGCTCTTTAGGAACAGAGACTGATTCAATACTCAGCTTATCGCCATCCACATCAGTATCGTTTGGCAGAACATCAATAGTAACTGCAGTGTCTTCTTGTGTCGTAGCGATGTCATCTTTCGCCACTGGCGCATCGTTGACCGGTGTCACATTGACTTCAACGGTGGTGGATTCAGACACACCGCCAGAGGTGACGATGTAGGTGAAAGTATCTTTACCGACGTAGTTATCATTTGGTGTGTAAGTCACGCTGCCGTCAGAATTGATCGAGACCGTGCCGTTGGCTGGGCCGTTATTGGCATCGAGCGACACCACTTTACCGTCGCCTTCGAACGTGTCGTTACCTAAGACCTTGATGATGGTTGACGTGTCTTCAACGACCGTCGCTTTGTCTGCCACAATGTCCGCTACAGGCGCAACTGTGAAGTTTACGGTTTGGCTAATGCTTTCACCGCTTGGATCAGTAGCAGTAAACGTTAGGGTTTCTGAGCCGTTCCAGTCTGCTGTTGGTGAAATGGTCGCGATGCCATTTTCAATCGAAACCAACACGTTGCTGTTGCCAGAGACTGAGAAGTTCAGCGCTGAGTCGCTATCTTTAAATGCGTCGTTTAAATCAATCGTGTAGCTCGCGAAATCTTCCGATAACACTTGGTCTGCAATGGCATTTTCAACAGTCGGAGCATCGTTAACACGATTCACAATCAAACTGTCACTGTCGCTAGCCGTTGGATTAACACCATCCGATACTGACGCGCTAATAGTTAGGTCTTTAAGGTTAAGTTCATCATTATTAACTGCATCAACGCCTGCTTGAGTCAGCTTGACTTCATTGCCAACCAACACGAAGTAGCCGTTTGAGTTGTTTTCTAAAGAAACGGTTAATTGGTCTTCAGGCGTGTCAGTATCGCGAACCGTTAAGGTTGCTACTACCGTATCAGCGTTCACTGCATCTTCAGTGATGCTTTCTACTGCATCAACCTTGATGGTTGGCGCATCGTTTACTGGATTTACTGTAACAGTTACTTTCGCTTCGTCGGTCAATTCACCGTCCGTTACAGTGTAAGTAATTTCAGCATCACCATTGAAGTTTTCTGCCGGTGTGAAAACAAGTTTGCCATCCACCACTTCAACCGTACCCTGCTCTTTAGGAACAGAGGCTGATTCAATACTCAGCTTATCGCCATCCACGTCGGTGTCGTTAGTCAGTACATCAATGGTAACTACGGTGTCTTCTTGTATAGATGTGGTGTCATCAACGGCAACAGGACTGTCATTTACAGGCGTAACCGTAACAGTCACTTTCGCTTCGTCCGTCAAATCGCCATCAGTTACGATATAAGTGATGGTTGCTTCACCGTTGAAGTTCTCAGCTGGCGTGAACACCAGTTTGCCGTCGACAATGTCAACTGAGCCTTGCTCTGAAGGAACTGATGCTGATTGAATGCTGAGTACGTCACCTTCAACATCACTATCATTGACTAAAACATCAATCGTAACAGCGGTGTCTTCTTCTGTCGTAATTACATCATTTTCTGCGTTTGGCGCATCATTGATAGGCAGAATATCGAGATTTGCAGAACCAGATACCACTAGGGCTTCGTCATCAATAATGTCGAAAGTGAAAGAGACTTCTGTGTCATCATCGATTTGCGGAGTGAAAGTCCACGTGCCATCACCATTGTCGACAAGAGTGCCATTCCCTTTATCGATAATGAGGTTCTCAACAGATAATGTGTCTTTGTCTTCATCATCAACATTTGACAGTAACTCTTCCGTCGTAATGATGATTGAACCACCGTCCTCTTCTATCGCATCAAGAGTAACTGGCGTTGTTGCCAAAGGTTTATCAGTGCTGTCAGCACTCGTTTGAAGATTACTTCGGAATAGATCGTTCAGTGCTAGAACTTGTGTTTGCGATAGTCCTAGAGACTCAATACCAATGGTTTCAAAACTGGTGGATGCCAAGAGTTCAGTACCATCGCGAACAATTGTCGCACTGGTTTGCAGACTAGAGCCGCCGTTCTCACCAGCTGCTGGCGCAAACTCTTCATCTACAGCAGAAGGGTCTTGTCCTTGTTCGATTGCACTAATAATTTGTAAAACATCATCAGTGACATCTTTAGAACCCTGCTCTTGAGTCAATTGCACGTTTAAATCCAGAGGGCCAACATCTGTTGATGTCACAACCACTTCTCCTGGTAGTGGCTGTTGTCCCTCCGTTAGTACTCTCAGCTTCCCATCTAATCCTATTACAACGACTTGATTGCCGAGTGAAACTAACGCTGTACGATCCATATAAAACTTCACCCCAAATTACTGTCAACTTTTTGACTAACGATACTAATTTGCTATATATTGCCCGAATATATACTGCAATAACAGTAATTTGATGCCTATTTTCAACTTATAAGTCACAATTTTTCCATATTGTCGATTGTCAGTTGGTGGGTGATTGAGATCTCTGTATAAGCAACTATAAAATGTAACAAAACCAAATAAAGGTGATATTAGTTCGAAGTTAAACCCCTAGTAGGCATATTTTCGTATCACTTTTGAAACACATTCTAAACAAAGCGATTGGTTACATCGTCGATTATTAGTGGTATTGTGCGCTAAATTATTGACGCCCTTATAGGTATTCCACTTATAAGCCCTCTCGCCTCGAGAAATTACATAACCATCTAGGAGAATCACAGTGAAGTGGACTCGTGCCAACGCCTTTTGTATTGGTGTATTCGCCGCTAGTCATGCTTTTGGGCAAACACTAGAGCAAGCCGTAGAAAATACGCTAAAAACAAATCCCGATATTAAAAGCGCGTTCAATGAATTCGTTAGCAAGCAGTATGTGAATGAAGCATCTGGCGGTGCTTACCTCCCTTCCGTCGATCTTGACGCAGGTATCGGTTACGAAGGTATAAATCCTGCAGAATCAGGACGAGACTCAACCGATCTGACTCGTAAAGAAGCCACTATCACTTTAACGCAATTGATTTGGGATGGCTCTGCCACTCTTAATGATATGGACCGTACTGCTGCAGATGCAGAATCTGTGCGATACCAACTACTTGCGGATGCGCAAGACACTGCGTTGGAAGTGACTAAGGTGTACTTAGATTCTGTTAAAGCGTATGAAATTCTTTCTCTTTCAGAGAACAACCTGAAAGTTCATAAGAAAATTTATGAAGACATTAAAAAACGTGTCAACTCAGGTATCGGCTCGACCGCAGACCTGACTCAAGTTGAGGCGCGTTTAGCAAAAGCGCACGGTAACTTAGTTGCGGCTCAAAATAACCTGTTTGATAGCCAAACGATGTTTACGCGTCTTGTCGGACAATCGCCACAAGGATTGATCTTCCCACGCGCGGATCAAAACTTCATCCCATACACAATCGATGAAGCGATTGACTTGGCATTTGAATCTCACCCTGTCATCAAAATCTCGGTTGCAGATGTGGATTCAGCGAAGTTCCAGTACAAACAATCGAAAGGAACTTACTACCCGACCATTTCTGTAGAAGCAGCACAAACATGGCGCAACGATGCCGGCGGTATTGAAGGCAGCAGCGATGAAACGACAGCAATGCTTCGAATGCGTTACAACTTGTTCAACGGTGGTAGTGATGTTGCGAACGCAGAAAGCTTTGCATATCAGTTAAACAAAGCGAAAGATCTACGAGAGCGCGCATACCGAAATGTCGAAGAAGGACTTCGCTTATCTTGGAGTGCGTTAGATTTAACTCTGCAACAAAAAGAGTTTTTAGCTGACCACGTAGACTCAGCTTCTGAAACGGTCATTGCTTACGAAAAGCAATATCGCATTGGTAAGCGTACTCTACTTGACCTTTTAAACACTGAAAACGAACTGTTCGAAGCAAGAAAGAACTATTTAGACGCTAAATACGCGGAACAATACGCGAAGTATCGAGTGATGAATGCTACGGGTCAACTGTTGAATGCCTTGCGTGTTGATGTACCAACAGAATGGAACCAGAAGGTGGAGTACTAATCATGAAACCGATGAAACTGCTATTGGCATTAAGCGTTATCGCCGTTACGCAACAAGCAATCGCTGAAGATGAGTACGATTACCGTGCATTCCCTACCGCAGAACAAATTGCTGACTTACAAGACGAAGATAACGACGGTGTGATTAACGCTCGCGACCTATGTCCGGGGACGCCAGCTGGCTCTGAAGTTGACAATGATGGCTGTGGCGAATACATCAAAGCATCTGAGAAAATGCAAGTTCGTGTGCTATTTGCCAACGATTCTGATGAGATCAATCCGGTATTTCGTCGTCAAATTCGTGAGTTGTCCGAGTTCTTGAAGGATTACCCAACGACCTCGATTGAACTACAAGGTTACGCGAGTAAAACAGGTGGTTCAAAACACAATCAAGATCTCTCTGAACGACGAGCGAAAAACGTGCGTGACGCGCTATTAAGTTACGGTATTGAACCAAATCGTGTTCGCATCATTGGTTTTGGTGACACACATCTAGCAGAGCAAGGCACCGATCAGGTAAGTCACGCACTTAACCGCCGAGTGACCGCATCTGTTGTTGGTTACAAGGGTAAAGTTAAAAAAGAGTGGACGATCTTTACGACGCTTCCTGAAGCAGAAAGCTAATCTAAACTTTTACACTCTCACATCGCACTCAGATTTGACAAAAGGAGCTTCGGCTCCTTTTCTTTTCATAGTGGCTTGAAGCCGTATTATGCTTTAGGAATCGGCGCTTTAGTGGTAATCTAGCGGCGTCATAACAATGAGAGTTTTGAAATGAGCAAACTTACATCAGATATCCAAGCAAACCTTGATCTTTTCGTAGCAGAAACGAAAGAAAGCCAACTCGTTTGGGGTCTACGCAATGAAGAAGGTTGGTTGTCTTGCGATTCAACTGAGTTCGAAAATAGCGAAGTAATGCCTTTCTGGTCTTCAAAAGAAGATGCTGAAGCGCATAACGTTGAAGAGTGGGCAGATTTTACTGTTCTTGAAATTCCACTAGATATCTTTGTAGAAGATTGGCTTCTGACTCTTGCTGAAGACGGCGTTCTTGTTGGTACAAACTGGAATGATCAGCTAGAAGGCAAAGAAATGGAGCCTCAAGATCTAGCGAAGCTATACGTAGACTAATCGCGTTGACCTCGGCACTTGTGCCGGGGTTTCTATTCCCTCCCCTAATTCTCAACACAAATATCGACCCACTTCATAGTTTTTCCATTCAGTATTGTTTATTCACTTCACGTGGTCACATCGCCTATAAGATAATGGGTATAACATACTGAAAAGATTATATAAGAAAAACACAAGGCTACTTCCTTATGCGCGCGCTGTCTCCTTTGCTTGCGTCACTGCTTTTTTGCAGTCAAATATACGCAAGTGACTCTACCGAGATTGAACACACCCAAAACTTTACGCAATGGCACGCTGTCTATCAAACAACGTTACACAACGATGCGGCTTCTGCTCTTAGCATGCTTCAAGACCGTTATCATACTTCCGTATCTGACAGCGAGAGACTTTACGTCAGTGGGTTGATTTATGAATACATGGCTAACATCAAGCAGCCTTATTACGGAAGTAGCCAAATCTTAAACAATGATTTCGCGAAGTTAGAATCTGAGTACATTCTCGCTTTAAACGAACGTAAACATGGCAGTTATGACGCTTCTGTTGCCAGTTTCAGCTCGTTAAGGCAAAAGATGAAACAAAATGGTAACGTGGAAGGTAAAGCGTTGATGAATTACCAACTTTGCTACACGCTAAACCAGCAAGGCCGTTACCACAAGGCAAACTTCTTTTGCTCATCTCTCGAAAGCCATTTAGACGATAAGCACGCAGAAGTCTTCCCTGCAGACTTGGCGTTGCGAGTCGTAGCGAACAACTACAATTATCGCGGCGACTACGAAAAAGCTCTGAGCTTGTACCGCCGTCTGCTTGCCAATATGTCTTATCAAAGCGACCCATCTGGTATTTATAACGATGTCGGCAATTTACTGGCCGAATTAGGACAGTTTGAGCAATCGGAGCAATACCTCATCCAATCCTTGCTTGCGCGTCAACTTGAGGAGGCCCCACTCAAAGTGGCGCAAGTCGAACACAGCCTAGCTCGGATGTATAACAAATCGAAAGATTTCGATAAGGCCATTAACCACTACCAGAATTCATTGAAAATCTTGGAAGAGCTCCACTATCCGTATGGACAAGGCTTGGCGTATTTGGGTCTTGCTTCCGCTATTGCTGAAATTGGCAACCTTGAACAAGCCGTCAAATACATTAACAAAGCACTCGGTTTGGGCGAGCGATACGAAAACAACCATTTACAAACCGAGGGGCATTTAGCCGCTGGTTTTGCTTATCTGAAAAATGACGCGCCAGAAAAGGCGATCGAGCACGGTAAAGAAGCGTTCACACTAGCAATGGAAAACTCAAGGCCATTGCTACAAGCGAGAGCACAACTGTTGCTGTCCAATGCTTACCAAGAACTTGGGGATTACAAAGCGGCGCTAAGTCACTATGAAGCGTATTCAACATTGGAACTAGATAACCGAGACACCAGTAACATCAAGGCAATGGAAGCTCTCGACCTCACCAAAAATGAGTACGAATACGAACTGCAACTGATCAAACTTGCGAACGAGCGGAATTTAAAACAGAGCGAGTTTGAAAAGCTTACAGATCAAAAACGCGCGTACAATTTTGTGGTTGCCTGCTTAGTGCTTCTTTTGGTGTTGGCAATAATGGCTCAGCGACAAACTCGAAATAAAGCACGGATAGACAGTTTAACGTGCGCCTTAAACAGAACCGCGATCATTGAAACCATCAAAAGCCAAACCTCGAAAACTCATCAAGAGATGCGATATGTTCTGGCTTTAATTGACTTAGATAACTTTAAAGCCATCAATGATACCTACGGCCACCCTACTGGCGATTTGGTTTTGAAACACGTTTGTCAAAGCATCCGCGTAAAACTCAATAAAGGTGAATACATCGGGCGTTTAGGTGGAGAGGAATTTGTTCTTTTACTCAAAAACGTTGATGAAATTGATGTACCGTTCCGAGTTCAAAGTTTGCATAAAACTATTTCGGAAAAACAAATCAAAACGGAAAGAAATGAAGACCTTCGTGTAACGGCAAGCTTGGCCTATCTATCGACATCAATGCCACTCACCAACTTCGATGAGCTGTACTCGATATTAGACCAAGCTTTGTATCAGGCGAAGAGAAATGGCAAAAACGCGGTTGTTGATGCGTACAATGAGCCAATTAACCTGAGTTCAGAATTTGCAAATTCGTGAAGGTCTGTTTATAGACCTTCTGATTCCTGCTTTTGAACCAAAGATTTCATAACTGCATCTTTGTTATTCAAGTAATCATCGAGCCCGGCTTTGCGTAAATCACACGATGGGCAATCGCCACAACCATCACCGATGATGCCGTTGTAGCAAGTTAGCGTGTTTTCACGAACCAGTTGCAACGCATTGTATTGATCCGCTAACGCCCATGTTTCTGCCTTATTGAGCCACATCAGCGGTGTTTTGATCGTCAAAGCTCGATCCATACCTTTAACCAGCGCCGTGTTCATTGATTTCACAAAATCGTCTCGGCAATCTGGGTAGCCACTAAAGTCCGTTTCACACACGCCAGTAATCACCGTATCGGCACCGATTTGGTAAGCGTAAATGCCAGCAAGAGTTAAGAACAAAATATTACGGCCAGGCACAAACGAGTTCGGCAAGCCATTCTCTTGTAATTCGTGAGAAACAGGGATGTCATCACGCGTCAGAGAGCTGATAGCAAGTTCATTCAGTAAACCGACATCCATCACTTTATGTGCTTTTACACCAAGGTCTTTGGCGATCTTTTGTGCAACTTCGATCTCCAATTTATGACGTTGGCCATAATCAAAAGTGATTGCATGCACTTCATCAAACTCTTTAAGGGCTTGCACGAGACAGGTTGTCGAGTCTTGTCCGCCACTGAAAACAACAACAGCTTTTTTCATTTTACTCTCCGAGCTTAAGCAATACTTAGGTATTTATGAGTTTGAATAGATAGACGCCAATTGCGCGAGATGCACGTTTCGATACACAACTTAGTTGCGCGAGGCTTCTGGCTGATTGGTTGTAAAGCGATCACCGTTTCTGTCTTTATATCAGCGTTTACAAGTAATTCATCAAGATGGTCGATGTCTTTTTGCGTACCGACTGGGTGCTTGATTTCATTAGCACGCTCCAACGCACTTTTCAGTACGGGCAATTTACCTTTCATCGCCACTTTTGGTGACACTGTCACCCACGTTTTTTCAGACGTGACGACTTCTGATGTCCCACTGGTTTCAATCTGGCACTGACAGCCCATATCTTCAAACGCTTTGCTCAACGGACGCAAATCGTAAATACACGGTTCACCACCAGTGATAACAATATGCTTCGCATTGAAGCCTTGCTGTTTGTATTGTTCTACGATGTCTTCAGCCGATGCCGTGCACCAAGTCGGAGAATCTTCCGTCTTCACCAAAATATCACCGATAGGACGCTGATCCTTTTCTTCGGCATCCCACGTTTGTTTTGTATCACACCAACTGCACCCCACTGGGCACTCTTGCAAGCGAACGAAAACGGCAGGAACACCAGTAAAGATCCCTTCCCCTTGGATGGTTTCAAACATCTCATTTAGCTTATACAACGCAGAACTCACTTAACTCATAAAACTTCGAGGCGAAGACCTTAAT
Organism: Vibrio sp. SALL6; assembly: GCF_002002385.1. Taxonomy (NCBI): domain Bacteria; kingdom Pseudomonadati; phylum Pseudomonadota; class Gammaproteobacteria; order Vibrionales; family Vibrionaceae; genus Vibrio; species Vibrio sp. SALL6. Next base: position 56,638 of record NZ_MQVK01000033.1, on the reverse strand, counting down.
GGAGAGGCGTGTCTAGGTCAATTCAAACCAAAAATTAATTGTTAAAATAGCCCATTTTGTAGTTTCATACTCAGGTTCCCATTATTTTAAGGTAAGTAAAAATGTACAAACTGATCGCCCTAGACATGGACGGCACGTTATTAAACAGCGACAAAGCGATTTCAGAAGAAAACAAACACGCTATCGCGAAAGCTCGTGAAGCTGGCGTTACTGTCGTTTTGGCTTCTGGCCGCCCACTTGAAGGCATGCAGGCAAAATTGGATGAGCTGAATATTCATTCCGATAAAGATTTTGTCCTTTTCTACAATGGTTCTATGGTTAAAAACGTAGGTACAAACGAAATTATCCACCAGCAAATCATTGATGGTAAGGCTGCTAAATTAGTCGCTCGTAAAGCGAAAGAACTAGGCGCTTATGTGCACGCATTCAGCCAAGTACACGGCTTGATCACTAATGAGAACAACCCATACACTGACATCGAAGCCAACATTAATGGCTTAGATGTGACAGAGATGAATTTTGAATCGCTAGAAGATGATCATCCAATCATCAAAGCAATGATGGTTGCCGAGCCAAGTAAACTCAACGAGGTCATCATTGCGCTTCCGTCTGAAATGCGTGAAGAGTTTACTGTTGTTCAAAGTGCCCCATTCTTCCTAGAGTTTCTTAACCCAGCGAGCAACAAAGGCATCGGAGTTGCAGCGATTGCTGAGTACTTAGGAATTCAACCAGAAGAAGTGATCTGTATGGGTGATGCTGAAAATGACCACCACATGCTGAAGTACGCAGGTCTTGGTATCGCGATGGCAAATGCGATGGAAGAAACCAAGAAAATCGCAGATTGCATCACTGAAAGTAACGACGACCACGGCGTAGCGAAAGCAATTGAAAAATTTGTTCTTAACGCTTAGATCTCGCTTTATAAAAGTAGCTTTAATAAAAGTAGCGTTACAGAAGTAAGCGCCTAAAACACAAAAAGCCTCGCGAATTGCGAGGCTTTTTACTTGATACCGAAGAACTTATTATTCTGACAGTTTGAGCTCTTCTTGGTACTGATTTTGATGAGTCAATCTTCTTGCCATAAAGATGAACAACAGCATCAATATCGGATAGTGGAACGTCATAAACACCAATGACCAAAAACCGCTGGAAGAGACGCTCGTCGCAGCAAACAAATACACCTGCTGAGTCAATATCAACGCCAAAGTGACAAAAATCATCTGCTTACTGTTTAATCTCACCTGAGACTCCTTAAACGTAAGCACGAGTGCAGAAGCCGTGATCAACATCGCTAACCAGTTGCCAAACACAGGTAACGGCCAAATCACCGAAATAACGGCAGTCACTGCAGTCAACGTAAACCACACTCCTTTTGAGCTGAGGAGTTGATCAACATTGACCTCTGGATTCGTTTCCAAACGTAATACGTGCCAAGCAACCAAGATGCCCAACAAGGCGCCCAGTAACATATCAAGAATAAACGCAGAACCTAGGAAGAACTTGCACAGCATGACTATTAGCGTGATAGCGGCCATCAACACTGTGGTACTGTTAAATCCAAAGCTGTGCGTTCTTTGGAACAAAAATGTCAACACACAGAACCAAACCGCAATAGGCAAGCTTGGAAAACTAAAGCCGTAACTGTTTGGAAGTTCCGCCATAGGCACGTACACATGCGGCCTTGGTAGAGAAAATCCCTGCTGTGCCACCAAAACCATTAAAGATGTCGCGGTAATGGCGAAGAACAGTCGGTACACAAAGCGACTATCAAAGCGCATCATGACGAACGGGAATAAAAACAGCAAAATAGTCGGCGTCGTCAGCTCCATCACTACGCTTGCAAAGTCGTACGCGGCTTTGTAACTGTTGTCTGAAAGCTCACCAATCCAACCTTGTAGTTCCATCACCCAAGAGAGCTCGATCTGACGGAATGTAGGTGCAGACTCAATTAACTGTGTAACGTAAGAAACCGGCTGGTTTGTTGCATTAGCAAAAAGGTTAACAACTGCTGGCCATTGAGCCGGATAGCGATATTGAGATGCCGTAAGTTCACTTGGGTTAAGCAGCATGGCAGAAGCCACTTCCACACCGTAATGAGGCGCAAACCAAGAAGGCAGCTCGTTTCCACCCAATGAGTTATTCATAGAAAAGGCGATAACTTCAGAATCAGATACGCAGTCGAACAAGATCGCAGTTGAGGTTCTACCCAACTCATTACCGACAGTTACTGCAAGCCCCGTTTCTTCCCACGTTTCTCGTTGCGCGGCAATTTCTGGAGATTCACCTTCAATAATAGTACCTCCCGGCAAGGAGATTTTGTTGGTGAGAATTTCATGAACCAGTACAAGCTTGTCGTCGGCTCGAACAACACAGAGCGCGCCTTTAATTCCATTCAATGACGAACCGGATACCGATTTTGCCATTGTCACTGAAGACGTAGAAAGCAAAGCAGAAAAGAGAGTGAGAAAAAACAACTGTCTCAGCACAAGATAAACCTTTAATGAAGAGAATAATGACCAATGCATGATGGCAGTATTACCAATATTTTTCGACATAAATTAAGTAACGAGTTATGCATATGATGCACAAGTCAAAAAAGTCATCGGAGAAAATTCTTAATGTAAATCTGACAAAAATCAGACAAAACGTGAAATATTGATCGCAATTCTGCCAGTTATATAAGCAAACTGTCAGGATAAAGTCATAGGTATTTTGTGGGTTCTCATATTTAAAACAACAAAAATGGGCTTATTATTCGAAAACAATAAACCCCATTTATGATTAGTATGACTTTATAGCTTTATCCACGCATGAGTCCATGCAGAACCTACGCCCGGCTCATAAGCGCTTGGCGTCGAACCACACCAAAGACTATTTGGCCACGGTAAACATTGATAAGACGAGCCCTGATTAGTCACAACATCGCCAGCGAGGTATTGAGATCCTGCTTGATAGATATTATCTGAAGGAACAGACACAACTGGCGGCTCAGTCGGCGGGATGACCTGATCTTGATGTGACGTACAGTTTGCATCGCTCACTGCTTGCCAAACGCCCCAGGAACCCGATTCTGCTGGGTTATCGCCTTGAGTCCACCATTGCGCTTGCCACACTTTTCCATTCCACGTGACCGTATCGCCTTTATTGTAAACAGATGAGGCTTGCCATTCGTTTGCACAACTTCCTGTTGGTGGCGACGTTACCGATTTGGCTGTTGCAGACACAACCGCTTGATATAAAGTACTGGTTTTATCAACACCGAAGTTCAACGTCACTCTAGCTTCACCCGCTTGTGATGCGCCAAACTCCACATCCACACGACAGCTCGTATATGCAGCTAACGTTGTTTGAGAACATTGATCGTTGGCAATCAGTGCTGCATCAGTCACTCCTGAGCCGCCAATGCGTACATTTTCGACAGTGAATGCAGTATTTCCCGAATTACTAATCACAAATCCATGCTGCTTGAGTTCGCCAACATTAAACGCTGGCAACGTTTGATTAGCAGTGTAACCAACAGAAACGTTATCTTTCGGAGGCGTTGAAGTGCCGATGACGCCATCCACAAAACTGCGCAACGCTGCAATATCACTGTACACGCCGTACATACCCGGACGTGCACACCCTATTCCCCAGCTAACCACGCCAAGTTGGGTAATCGCACCGCCGCGATTAATAACGATCGGGCCACCGCTGTCACCCTGACATGAATCTATCCCACCTTGCGGCACGCCTGCACAGAATGCCACTTCCCCAACGGTGGTGTAGTTTCCACCCGCCTGACGACAAGTGGCATCCGACACGAGTGGAACATCGACTTCTTGCAATCTTGTTGGCGAACTGCCGCCTTCTGACGTTCGACCTAAACCTGCAACTGTCAACCAATCTCCAATACTGGCGTACTGCGCCAAGCTGCCATCAGCAATTTCAACTGCGGATACACCTTGTGGGACGGAATCTAGCTTTAGAACCGCAATATCATAAGAAAGCGTGGCGCGTCGATAAGACGGATGCATGTGGATTTCACTCACATTCGCTCTTATTCCATCGGTGCCGTTGTACACGACGCCACCAATTTTCACGGCGATTTGACTCGGTGAATCGCCCTCCACACAGTGAGCCGCCGTCAATACATAGCCATTGCCAATGTAACTGGCACCGCAATAGGAGCGATTGCTGTAGCGACTTACAATTTGTGTGTAGAACTTCCATTCAGTTGGATCGGCGGTAATGCCGCCCACGATTTTCGGTTGAATGATGTGGTTTTGCGTCTGTGATAAATCATCAGCACTTGCAAACATTGGCAAGACTGCCAAAGCAAGTAACGATTTTGATAGTTTCAAAGTATTATCCTCTTGTTTTTGTAAGCACGATCCTCGTGCTACTCATAAAACAAGCAGACAAATTCAATGTTACCAATGTAAGTTGAGTAGCAAATTCATAGCTTGCGAGCCACTTAAACGCAAAAGTCTATTGACGAACTGAATGATTTCAATTCCACATGGTTTCTGTCACTGAATTACCGTCAACAAGACGTATTAATTACGATGGATTTAAGGGCTTTCGCAAACAGTGAATATGATGCCCAAACCCTTGTTTTTCATACAATGCGAGTGCTTGGCGGTTAAAACTCCAAACCTCAACAAACATCTGGGTTGCGCCGTAATCGATAAAGGTAGCCTCTATCTTATCGAGCAAAGCTTGAGCCGTTCCTTGCTTTCGATATTCCGGCATCACATACAACTCATCCACACTGCCCATCATCACAGGTTGGCTGACAACGGAAGTTAACTCACAAAAGTGACCAGAGACAAAACCGATAACTTCATCACCGACTTTCGCTACATATACCAAACACTCGGGATTATCGATGTAACGAGCAATGCTTTTCTCTTGTTCGATTTCTTCGGCAGTTTTAAACAATTCAGGGGATTGAACATGGTGCTCATCGTGCAAATCGAACATAAGATCGTTGAGCACTTCTAAATCATCAAAACTCGCAGCTTTGATTACAAATGCAGACATACTAAGGGTTACCAAAATTTGAGTCCGTATAGTGTGTTGCGAAAACGCAGGCTTGGCAAGCCACAAAAGCGCCTACTCACGATTGTTTTCTGGAGCACCAACGCAAAAAAGCCCCTGTACAAATCGGCATACAGAGGCAGAACCAAACTACGGAGTTCGAGGATCAGGGTTTCATTTGAGTACGACGATAAATTGTTAGCGTCGTAATACTCGCTCTATTTCATTCAGGCTCGTTGGATCATCAATCGTCGATGGCACGGTGTATTGTTCACCATCAGCAATTTGGCGGATGGTTCGACGCAGAATTTTACCCGAGCGTGTTTTCGGTAAGCGATCTACAACCAGTGCGTGTTTGAAGCATGCAACCGCGCCAATCTCATTTCTCACCTTGCCCACAAGTTCGCCTTCTAGCGCTAACTCATCAACCTTCACGCCATCTTTCAGCACAACGAAACCAAGTGGTAGCTGTCCTTTTAGCTCATCGTGAATGCCCACAACCGCACATTCTGCAATGGCAGGGTGACCACCAACAATTTCTTCCATTTCACCAGTAGACAAACGGTGGCCAGCGACGTTAATCACATCGTCAATGCGTCCCATGATGAACAAGTAACCATCTTCATCAAGGTAGCCGCCATCGCCAGAAACATAGTAACCCGGGAATTGGCTTAGGTAGCCCGTTTCAAAACGATCATGGTTTCGCCATACCGTTGGTAAACAGCTTGGTGGTAACGGACGCTTTAACGCCACAAAACCTTGTTGATTAGGTTTTACTGGTTCACCCAGCTCATCGAGGATTTCTACTTGATAACCCGGAATAGGCTTAGTTGAAGAACCCGCTTTTACTGGCATCATTTCAATGCCCGTTGGGTTCCCCGCAATCGCCCAACCTGTCTCTGTTTGCCACCAGTGATCGATAACTGGTTTATCAGTTTTGCTTTGTACCCATTCCAGCGTAGGAGGATCTAAACGCTCACCAGCCATAAAGATGGTTTTCAGGTTTGACAGATCATACTGCTTTAAGAACTCGCCTTCCGGGTCTTCTTTCTTAATCGCACGGAAAGCCGTTGGCGCCGAGAACAAAGCATCCACTTTATATTCATCACACACACGCCAGAATGCCCCCGGATTCGGAGTTCTGACTGGCTTACCTTCAAACAGTATTGTGGTGCAACCATGAATCAATGGCGCATAAACAATATACGAGTGACCAACTACCCAGCCCACGTCGGATGCCGCCCAGAACACACCACCTTGCGGGATGTTGTAGATTGCACTCATTGAGTACTTCAGTGCCACGGCATGACCACCGTTATCACGCACTACGCCTTTTGGTTTACCTGTGGTACCCGAGGTGTAAAGGATATATAGCGGATCTGTCGCCAGTACTGGTACACAGGCATGTGGAAGTGCTTGGCTGTACTCTTGCTGCCAATCCAGATCTCTCTCTTGGTTTAGCTCGGATTCACATTCTGGACGCTGGAAAACAAACACTTTCTCTGGCTTCCAACGACTGTCCATGATCGCTTTGTCAACCAAAGGTTTATACGGAATGATTTTGCTGATTTCAATGCCACACGATGCCGTCATAATAACTTTAGGCTCTGCATCTTCAATTCGCACAGCAAGCTCATTAGGCGCAAAACCACCAAACACCACAGAGTGAATTGCCCCCAAACGTGCACAGGCAAGCATCGCCATCGCCGCTTCTGGGATCATCGGCATGTAAACAACAACTCGGTCGCCTTTTTCAACGCCTTGGGCAGACAGCATACCGGCAATTTTAGCAACTTGATCGCGTAGCTCTCGGTAAGTGTAAATCTTTTTATTTCCCGTTACTGGTGAGTCATAAATTAGCGCAGTATTATCACCACGTCCTTGTTCGCAATGGTAATCCAATGCCAACCAAGACGTATTCATCACCCCATCTGGGAACCAACGTTCGATGCCGTCCTCATCAGATTTCAAGATGGTTTTAGGAGATTCAAACCAGTCGATATTCTCCGCTTGAGCGCGCCAAAAACTCTCCGGTTCGTTTTTCGCCCATAAATATTCTTTTTCGTATGAAGACATATTGCTTCCTCCAGTATGTCCTGACATTGCTCTCGTTCTATTCAAAGACCGTTCTTTTCACTCAAAGACATCAGAGGGTACACGCACAAATCCCTCCATTAGTATTCTCGCACTTCGGCTCATGATGGCTTTTTGTACCACCCAGCCCTGTTCAGTTTGCTTCGCTTGTGCTCCAACTTTTAGCGTTCCTGACGGATGACCAAAAGTCACTGACTCTTTTTCGCCTCCACCAGCAGCCAGATTGACTAATGTTCCCGGTACACACGCCGCCGAAGCTATCGCAACGGCTGCTGTTCCCATCATTGCATGGTGAAGTTTGCCCATCGACAACGCACGTACCAACACATCAATTTCCGACTCATTTACCGCTTTACCGCTTGAGGACTGGTAACTTTTCGGCTTGGATACAAACGCGACCTTTGGTGTGTGCTGGCGCGTCTGAGCTTCTTCTAAATCAGATATCAACCCCATCTTCAACGCACCATGCGCACGGATGGATTCAAACATCGCCAACGCTGCGTCATCGTTGTTGATTTGATCTTGCAGTTCCGTGCCCTGATATCCAATCGACTCAGCATCAATGAAAATGGTTGGAATACCCGCGTTGATGAAGGTAGCGTTAAACGTACCCACATCAGGCACCACTAAATCATCGACTAAGTTGCCAGTTGGGAACATGCTGCCTTCGCCATCTGCCGGATCGACGAAATCGACCTGAATCTCAGCGGCTGGAAATGTCACACCATCAAGTTCAAATTCTCCGGTCTCTTGCACGAATCCGTTCACAATCGGCACATGAACCAAGATAGTTTTACTGATGTTCACCTGCCAGACACGCACCGTCACAATGCCATTTTCTGGAAGTCGATCTTGCGGGATCAGGCCAGCATGGATAGCAAAAGGCCCAATTGCGGCAGACAAGTTGCCGCAGTTACCACTCCAGTCTACGAATGGTTTGTCGATCGACACTTGGCCAAACAAGTAATCAACATCGTGATCGTCACGGCTACTTCGAGAAACGATCACCGTTTTACTTGTACTTGACGTCGCACCTCCCATGCCATCGATTTGTTTAGCGTAAGGATCTGGGCTGCCGATAACTCGCAACAACAGTTTGTCACGCGCTTCACCTGCCACTTGAGCCTCTGATGGCAAATCTTCAAGGTTGAAAAAGACACCTTTACTTGTGCCGCCACGCATGTACGTCGCAGGCACTTTAATTTGGCTCATTTGATTCGGAGTATTGTTTTCCATAGCCACTCCTTATTGCGCCAAGAAATCTTGAGCAAAGCGTTGTAAAACACCACCTGCGTTATACACGTGCACTTCGTCAGCGGTATCTAAGCGACAAGTAACTGGAACGTCGACTTTCTCACCGTTGCTACGTGTAATAACCAAGGCTAAATCTGCACCCGGCTTGATTTCTCCAACCACGTCGTAAAGTTCCGTACCATCCAGTTCTAGCGTATTGCGGTTAACGCCTGGCTTAAATTGCAGTGGTAGTACACCCATGCCAACCAAGTTAGTACGGTGAATACGCTCAAAGCCTTCAGCAACAATGGCTTCTACGCCGGCCAATCGAACACCTTTTGCTGCCCAGTCACGAGATGAGCCCTGACCATAATCAGCACCAGCGACTACGATCAGTGGCTGTTTGCGGTTCATGTAGGTTTCAATCGCTTCCCACATGCGTACAACCTGACTTTCTGGTTCGATTCGCGCCAGAGAACCCTGAACCACTTCACCGTTCTCTTTCACCATTTCGTTAAATAGTTTCGGGTTAGCAAAGGTCGCACGTTGCGCCGTTAAGTGATCGCCACGGTGAGTTGCGTAAGAGTTGAAGTCTTCTTCCGGAACGCCCATTTTGGCAAGGTATTCACCCGCCGCACTGCTCGCCATGATCGCGTTGGATGGTGATAAGTGGTCTGTTGTGATGTTGTCACCAAGAACCGCTAATGGGCGCATACCAGACAGGGTTCTTTCACCTGCAAGCGCACCTTCCCAGTATGGAGGACGACGAATGTAGGTACTCATCGGACGCCACTCGTATAGCGGACTAGAGCTTTTCTCTGCGTCATCCAGTTTGAACATCTGGATATAAACCTGATTAAACTGCTCTGGCTTAACGTGTTTACCGACCACTGCATCGATCTCTTCGTCACTTGGCCACAAATCATTGAGGTAAATTGGTTTACCGTTTTGGTCAGTGCCAAGTGCATCACGCTCGATGTCAAAACGAATCGTACCGGCTAGCGCATAAGCGACAACCAATGGTGGTGATGCTAAAAAGGCTTGTTTCGCATAAGGATGAATTCGGCCATCGAAGTTGCGGTTACCAGATAGAACGGCTGTCGCGTACAGGTCGCGGTCAATGATCTCTTGTTGGATTTTCGGATCCAACGCGCCACTCATACCGTTACAAGTCGTACATGCGTAACCGACGATACCAAAGCCAAGCTTTTCTAACTCTGGTAATAAGCCCGCTTCTTCCAGGTAAAGACGCGCAACCTTAGAACCCGGAGCAAAAGACGATTTCACCCAAGGTTTACGTACAAGGCCGAGCTCATTGGCTTTCTTCGCGACAAGGCCTGCGGCAACCACGTTTCTTGGGTTACTGGTGTTAGTACAAGATGTTATCGCAGCAATGATAACTGCACCATCTGGCAACTCGCCTTCTTTCTCTTCCCATGCACCAGAAATGCCACGTTGTGCCAGCTCAGAAGTAGGCAAACGGCGGTGAGGGTTTGAAGGGCCAGCCATGTTACGGCTGACTGATGACAAATCGAACTCAAGTACACGCTCGTAAACCGCTGTATCAAGATCGTCTGCCCAAAGGCCGGTTTGTTTTGCGTATTTCTCAACTAAGTCGACTTGCTGTTCGTCACGACCAGTCAGTTTTAGGTAGTTGATGGTCTGCTCATCGATGTAGAACATACCCGCTGTTGCACCGTATTCTGGCGTCATGTTGGAGATGGTTGCGCGGTCACCGATAGTCAGGTCTCTTGCACCTTCACCAAAGAATTCAAGATAAGAAGAGACAACACGCTCATTACGTAAGAACTCGGTAATCGCCAAAACAATATCCGTTGCGGTAATACCCGGCTGACGTTTACCCGTCAGTTTCACACCCACGATGTCTGGCAGACGCATCATTGACGGGCGGCCAAGCATCACGGTTTCGGCTTCCAGACCACCAACACCGATCGCGATAACACCCAGTGCATCAACATGGGGAGTATGACTGTCGGTACCAACACAGGTATCTGGGTAAGCAATGCCCTGCTTCGCCTGTACAACCGGAGACATTTTCTCCAGGTTGATTTGGTGCATGATGCCGTTACCCGCAGGAATCACGCTGACGTTTTCAAAAGCCGTTTTACACCACTCTATGAAGTGGAATCGGTCTTCATTTCGGCGCTCTTCAATCGCACGGTTTTTCTCGAACGCATCGGGATCAAAACCCGCGTGTTCTACCGCAAGTGAGTGGTCAACGATCAACTGAGTTTCAACCACAGGATTGACTTTTGAAGGGTCACCGCCCTGATCGGCAATCGCATCACGTAAACCGGCTAAGTCAACAAGCGCTGTCTGACCTAGAATGTCATGACAAACAACACGTGCTGGATACCATGGAAAATCAAGATCACGTTTGCGTTCGATGAGCTGCTTCAGGCTGTCTGTTAATACGCTTGGATCGCAACGGCGTACAAGCTGCTCGGCAAGAACGCGTGAGGTGTAAGGGAGCGTTTCATAGGCTCCAGGAGAGATAGAGTTTACGGCTTCGCGGGCATCAAAGTAATCAAGTTGAGTCCCCGGAAGCGACTTACGGAATTGGGTATTAATAGTTGTGCTCATGGTTTGCTTCCATTCAATCTGTACATCTTGGCCTTCTCCCCATCACTCTAGAAACGCTACTCTAGCAAAGCAGTTTGGAGAACTTGATTGGAGAACTTTTTGAGATGTAGTCGCTCTAGTAATGTTTGTGACGAGAAGTCCTCCTTCTTCTGCCAAGAGAGTGAAAACAGAAGAAGGAGGAGATAAACCAATCAAAGCATGTAATGACTTTGACTGGCTTTCGCGCTAGCGATTCTCAATAGGCACCCACTCTTGATGATCTGGACCTGTGTAATCTGCGCTTGGGCGAATAATGCGGTTGTTCGCGCGTTGCTCGTACACGTGTGCAGCCCAACCAGTTAAACGGCTCATCACGAAAATCGGTGTGAACAGCTTGGTCGGAATGTCCATAAAGTGGTACGCCGATGCATGGAAGAAGTCCGCATTACAGAACAAGCCTTTCTCACGCTTCATCACCGATTCAACACGCTCAGATACTGCGTATAAATGCGTGTCACCCACATGCTTCGACAATTCCTCAGACCAACGTTTGATCAGTGCGTTGCGAGGGTCGCTTTCTCGATAAATCGCATGACCAAAGCCCATGATCTTGTCTTTATTCGCCAGCATTTGCATGATGTTGGCTTCGGCTTCATCCGGCGTCTGCCAATCTTCAATCATCTCCATCGCTGCTTCGTTTGCGCCGCCGTGAAGTGGCCCACGAAGCGTACCGATTGCAGCTGTAATACAAGAGTGAATGTCGGACAGTGTTGATGCACAAACGCGTGCTGCGAAGGTTGATGCGTTAAACTCATGCTCTGCGTAAAGAATTAATGAACAGTGCATCACTTGCTTGTGTAGCGCTGATGGCTCTTTATCTGTAAGTAATCGCAAGAAATAACCGCCGATGCAGTCTTCGGTTTGATCTTCTGTGTCGATACGAACGCCATCGTGACTAAAACGGTACCAGTAACAGATGATGGCTGGGAACAAGGCTAACATGCGCTCTGTTGCTTGCAGTTGCTCATCAAAGCTCATTTCCTGCTCTAAGTTACCCAATACAGAACAACCCGTACGCATTACGTCCATTGGGTGCGCGCTTGCTGGGATCAGTTCTAAAGCTTGCTTTAACTCGGTCGGCAAACCGCGAAGGCTCAGTAGGTGTGTCTTGTACGCATCAAGTTCTTGTTGGTTCGGCAAGTGACCGCGTAACAGAAGATGTGCAACTTCTTCAAATTGAGCATTATTGGCAAGGTCAGTAATATCGTAACCGCGATAAGTCAGACCGGTCCCCGTTTTACCGACAGTACATAAAGCTGTGCTTCCAGCGCTTTGACCACGCAGGCCAGCGCCACCTAACTCTGCTTTCTTTGCTACAGTTTGAGGCATTGTTTGAACTCCTTTTCTGTCTGGCTTTGCCCTCTTTCGGAGCGTTTTTAGCCAGACGAATTTCACGTTATTGGATTAGATAAATTCCGATTATCTTTTCTTGGGCTTCCGTCTATCTTTTCTTTTCCCCGCTATTTCCCTTCAGAGAATAGCTGGTCAAGTTTGTCTTCGTAGTCGTGGTAGTTCAGGTGTTGATACAACTCTTTGCGTGTTTGCATTGAATCAACCAGCGCTTCCTGATTGCCTACTTCTAGTAAGTGTTTGTAAACCGTTTCAGCGGCCTTGTTCATGGCACGGAACGCACTTAATGGGTAAAGCACCATGTCCACTTTCGCTTTTGCTAATTCGTCACAGCCATACAGTGGCGTCGCGCCGAATTCAGTAATGTTAGCTAGAATAGGCACATGTTTTCCGGTTGCTTGCTCTAGCGCATTTGAGAACTGAAGGTACTGATCCAACTTGTTCATCGCTTCTGGGAAGATCATGTCTGCACCAGCTTCCACACACGCAATGGCACGTTCAATCGCGCTGTCCATGCCTTCTACAGCAAGTGCATCTGTGCGTGCCATAATCACGAAACTTTCGTCATTACGCGCATCCACCGCCGCTTTCACGCGGTCAACCATCTCTTGCTGGCTCACAATCGCTTTGTTCGGACGATGACCACAACGTTTTTGTGCAACTTGGTCTTCCATATGCACAGCTGCCGCGCCCGCTTTTTCCATTTGCTTAATGGTACGAGCGATGTTGAATGCGCCGCCAAAACCGGTGTCGATGTCAACCAAGAGCGGCAAATCACACGCGTTGGTGATGCGGTCAACGTCAACCAGTACGTCGTTCAATGTTGTAATGCCTAGATCAGGCAATCCGTATGAAGCGTTAGCAATACCGCCACCAGACAAGTAAATCGCTTGATGCCCCAAGTTCTTCGCCATCATGGCGCAGTACGGGTTAATGGTGCCGACAATTTGCAGCGGATTATTTTGTTCTACGGCGAGTCTGAACTTCGCCCCCGGTGTTAAGCTCATGACGAATTCCTTCTAGTCTTTGTCTAAACTTTCTGTATGTATAATTTGTGATTGGATGAGCTTTCGACTTCCTGAGATGTGTCGTCTCATCAACATTTCTGCAAGCTCTTCATCGCGATTGCGAATGGCTTCCAGAATGAATTTGTGCTCAGTCAGCGCTTCATTTGGACGAGATTGCGCGCGCGGTGACTGATAGCGGTACATGCGCAGCAAGTGGTAAAGCTCGTCGCACAACAGAGAAATCAGCTTACTGTTTCGGCTTGCTTGGATGATGCGATAGTGAAAATCAAAATCGCCATGCTGATGGAAGTAAGAGGCGCCTTCCACTTGGTCGATGTGCTTTGAATGTGTCGACAACAGCATTTCCAAGCTCAATAACTCTTCTTGCGTAATGTGTCGTGCTGCTAGTCGTGCTGCCATGCCCTCCAGAGCTTCGCGCACCGAATACAGTTCAATCAGTTTGGCTGGAGAGAAGGTCGTCACTCTTGCGCCAACATGAGGAATACGCTCAATCAATCCAAGCCCTTCCAAACGCATTAATGCTTCGCGTAGCGGACCACGGCTGACTTGGTATTTCCTTGCTAGCTCAGGCTCCGAGATTTTGCTACCCGGTTCCACATCACCATTTACGATCACTTCGATCAATGTTTCTGTCAGTGTTTCGGACTTGGTGTGTTCTTTCTCAGAACCCAGTACTTTGTAACGAGCTTTCAACTCAGAGTTCATATTCAGGCACTCACATAATCGACATCAAAGTGTCTACAATTTCTTAACCTGAATTTAAAATAGACGATCAAAGTGTCGACAATCAAGTAAATTGTCGACAATTTAGACTAAGGTCGTAGTTTGAAATGGACGAATTTGGGAAGATTTAATGATTTACAGAGGTTTTTTGTAATGGAAAGAAACAATTGTCGACAACTATAAACACTCTAATTTATTGATAATTAAAGAAAGACGTATAATTGCCGAGCAAAAAATCGAGAACCGCTACTCTTTTGGCACAAATTGGTCGTAGACTTCCTGTGCTGTCATCTTTTTAGAGTGAGGATTGAGCTCATAGTAACCCGGCTTTTCATCAGTAAAGATTTCTAGCGTCAACTTAAAATCAGGATTATCGAATAAGCCAGCAGAAAGGATGTATTCGTTGGTTGGCAAGAGATGGTAAAACAAGTTCGTCCCACACTCGCCGCAAAAACCTCGTACAGCCCAATCTGAAGACTGATAACGTTTTGGCTCTGCACCTTTAAATGTGACTTCTGGGCCACAATGCACGGCATGAAGTGCCCCACTCGACCATTTTCGACACATTGAGCAGTGACACAAGCTCACTTCATTCTTGGGTTCTGCGATAACTTCGATTGCGCCGCACAAACATGTTCCTTTCATTCCTCTTTCCTTATTCATTTGTTGTCGCCCTATTATGGCCTACCGATAAGCAAATCCGCGTGACCTATCCCCTGTTTCTCGTCGTGAACTTTATGAACAAAATAGCCGCAATGCTCAATATTCTCTTTATCTCCGTTTTAAAGACAGACATTTAACAGTTAATTAACCTTTACACAAAGTTCAGCCTTAACGCTTACACGGCATTAAGACGGAGCAAAATAATAAGGCTCATCAAAAAATAGAGTCGCCAACATAAGGAACGTGAACATGTTAAAGGTAATCAAACCAACGCTCGCCGCTTCAATCATCGCAGCTTCATTCTCATTCAACGCTTTTGCTGCGGATATTGAAAAAATGCACTTCTTGATCCCAGGTGGCGCTGGCGGCGGTTGGGATATGACCGCCCGTGGTACGGGTGATGTGTTAGTAAAATCAGACATCGTAGAAAACGTGTCGTTTCAAAACCTATCAGGTGGTGGCGGCGGCAAAGCGATCGCTCACTTAATTGAAACGGCAGATCGCCAAGAAGACACGCTCATGGTGAACTCAACACCAATTGTTGTGCGTTCTCTTAGCGGTATTTTTCCTCAATCCTTCCGTGACCTAACGCCTGTTGCTGCAACTGTTGCCGACTACGGCGCGATTGTTGCCTCTGCGAACTCGCCATACAACACATGGGAAGATGCTGTAAAAGCGTTTGAAGCCGATCCTCGCAAAGTGAAGATTGCTGGTGGCTCAGCGCGCGGCTCTATGGATCACCTTGTCATTGCGGCGGCATTTAAAGGCGAAGGCTTTGATGCGCGTAAAGTCCGTTACATTGGCTATGATGCGGGCGGTAAAGCGATGGCAGCCCTGCTTTCTGGCGAAACTCAATTGCTTTCAACAGGTTTAGGTGAAGTACTGGAAATGTCCAAATCTGGCCAAGTGAAAGTACTTGCTATCACTGCGCCAAAACGCTTAGAAGCCGCGCCAAACATTCCAACATTAACGGAATACGGCAACGAAACGGTATTTGCGAACTGGCGTGGATTCTTTGCTGCTCCGGGCGTTAGCCAAAAGAAAATCGACGAATGGAATGCCGCATTCACTAAGATGTACAACACAGACGAGTGGCAAGTCGTTCGTGACCGCAACGGTTGGATAGACAACTACAAAGCGGACAAAGCGTTCTTCGCGTTCCTTGAAGATCAAGAGAAGCAAATGGGTGACCTGATGCGTGAGCTAGGCTTCCTGAAATAACCGTTATTCCAGGGCTCCCTCCGATAGCAACTTGGCGTAAAACCTGAGTTGCTATTCGCCCCAACGGCATTTGCACTCTAAGTTTCACCGTATATGGACATTGTCGACACTCGGCATACACACTCCTTTGTTTATTGATTGTTAAGCATATCGACTAGCAGCGAAATGCTTACTTGTTAATGGATTACTTTGCACATTAACGTTCATATACGGTCTTTTTTATTCTTGTTAGGAGTTGAATATGTCTCGTTCAACCAACGTTTTTACCAAAGAATATCTACTCTGCCGCGACCGTGTTGGCGCCATGATTTTCCTGCTCTTCTGCCTTTGCTACGGTTATCAAACGTCTCAAATCGCACTGTTTCCGGGCGATGAGTATGAACCGTTTACTGCGCGCACCTTGCCAACCATTCTGACTTATATCGGTATCGGGCTTTCTCTCTTGCTTCTTGTGACTGGCCAACCAGATAAAAAGAGCGGCGCCGTTTTAACCTTCAACTGGAAGTTACTGATCTCGTTCTTAGTGCTGATGGCCCTTTACGGCTTGGGCCTAACCTACTTGGGCTTTGTACTCGCGACAGGTTTCTTTTTGCTTGCGGGTTTCTATCTGCTTGGAGAAAGACGCAAACCCGTTTTGTTTGGTGCCTCTTTCCCATTCGTTATCGCCTTTTATTTATTGCTCACTCAAGGTTTGGATATCTATCTCGAACCGGGTTTGATTTTCACCATCTGGTAGCCAAAGAAAGGACTGAATTATGTTAGATGGAATTCTACAAGGTTTATCCACCGCGGTGATGCCAATGAACATCATGATGGTGATTGTTGGCTGCTTCGTCGGCACATTTATCGGCATGCTGCCGGGTCTTGGCCCAATTTCGGCCATCGCGTTGATGATCCCGATTACTTATGGTTTAGAGCCTTCATCGGGCCTCATCTTGATGGCGGGTGTTTACTACGGCGCCGTATTTGGTGGTTCAACCTCTTCAATTTTGATCAACGCACCAGGCTGCTCTTCAACGGTCGTAACCGCGTTTGACGGTTACCCAATGGCGCAAAAAGGTCAAGCGGGTAAAGCGCTAGCATTAGCCGCTTACTCCTCTTTTACTGGCGGCACACTTTCGGCCATCATGCTGCTCGTGGCTGCGCCAGCCTTGGCTAACGTGTCATTAAGCTTTCAATCTTCTGATTACTTTGCGTTGATGTTGCTCGGCTTGTCTGCCGTTGCAGCTTTTGCTGGTAAAGGTCAGGTCATTAAAGCGTGGATGATGACCATTCTTGGCTTGATGCTGTCGACAGTCGGTATCGATAAAGGCGTTGGTGTCGAGCGTTTCACCTTTGGTTTAACCGATTTGATGGACGGCTTTAGCTTCCTTCTTCTTGCAATGGCGACGTTTGCTTTGGGCGAAACCTTAATGGGGATCCTCAAACCTTCAAACGATACTCGTGATGAAGAGCAAGACAAATTGAGCAACATCGGCTCGATGAAAGTCACCAAAGAGGAAATTAAAGAAGTCGCCCCGGTATCGATCCGCTCTTCTATCCTAGGTTTCTTTACTGGCGTACTTCCGGGCGCTGGCGCAACAATCGCGGCATTCCTAAGTTACGGCTTAGAGCGCAACTTGGCTCCAAAAGAGAAAAAAGAAGAGTTCGGAAAAGGCAGCATTCGTGGTCTAGTTGCGCCAGAATCAGCGAACAACGCCGCATCAAGTGGCTCATTCGTTCCATTGTTAACGCTGGGTATTCCAGGCTCAGGCACCACCGCTATTATGCTTGGCGCGTTAATCGCCTACGGCATTCAACCTGGCCCTCGCCTGTTTGTTGAACACCCGGATGTCTTCTGGTCAGTCATCATCTCAATGTACTTTGGTAACATCGTACTTGTGATCCTTAACTTGCCGTTGATTCCTTACATCTCGAAACTGTTGGCCGTTCCAAGAACAGTGCTTCTACCGATGATTTTGTTCTTCTCAATTACAGGTGTGTACTTAGTTTCGTTCAATACGATGGATGTGTTTGTGATGCTACTTGTGGCGATGGCTGCCATTGCACTTAGACTGGCAAACTTCCCGCTCGCACCATTGCTGCTTGGCTTCATCCTCGGCGGCTTGATGGAAGAAAACTTGCGCCGAGCGTTGATGATTTCTGACGGAGAGTTGAGCTTCTTGTGGGAGCGTCCGATTACGTTGACGTTTACTGTGCTGGCAGTATTAGTGCTGGGTAGCCCGCTGTTTGTGAAGCTGTTTCAAAAGCTTAAAGCACAACCTGTAAAAGTTGAGCAATAATCGTCGATTCCTCCTTCTTGATAGCCCCTAAAAGCCACCCTCGCGGTGGCTTTTTCTTTCTTCGATCTTTCTTTGATATAGCTATGATGAATTAATATCACGGCGAAGAAAAAAATTTCGCTAGAAAGAGGTTCACGTTATCAAAACCACAACGGAACTGAACAATTTCGTTTTGGAGCATGTAAAGTAAATCTCATAAAAACGTTAGAACATGCGTTCTCAAAATCTAAGACTCTAATAACCAATAAGAACATAACAAGGATTGTTTATGCTGCTGGAATTGGCTCTGTTGTTTGCTGCAGGCGTGGTAGGTGGAATCATGAATTCGATAGCAGGAGGCGGAAGTTTTATCACCTTCCCCGCCCTGATGGCGGTTGGCGTGCCGCCCATCATGGCTAACGCCACCAACACTTACGCCGCATGCGCGGGATACATAAGCGGTGCCGTGGGTTTTCGTGAAGAAATTTTGAAGAACAAGCAAGAACTGCTATTCACCATCTCGTTCAGCTTAGTCGGTGGCGCAGTTGGCGCGTATCTTCTTCTCAACACGCCAGAATCACTGTTTTTGGAAGCCATTCCTTGGCTACTTTTGTTTGCTACGGTGCTGTTTCTTACAGGTTCTCGGTTAACAATGATCATCAAATCCATCACCAAAGAACATAAACACGCGGGCGTGTTAGGCTTAATCGCATTGAGTTTGTTGTTGGTGGGCGTTTCAGCATACGGCGGATTTTTTAATGCCGGATTAGGTGTGATTGTTCTGAGTTACCTCGTTGTGGCGGGCCATCAAGACATCAACTTGATGAATGGGCTTAAACTTCTGGTTTCAACGTGTGTCTCTCTCATCGCTATCGTCATTTTTGTTGCGAACGGCTCTATCGATTGGAGTAAAGGCAGCGTGGTAATGGTCGGGACATTAGTTGGCGGCTACCTCGCCGCGCGTGTGTCTCGCCAGCTTAATCCGAGCCACGTTAAAGGTTTTGTCGCTCTCTCTTCGATTATCATCACCATTTACTTTTTTATTGACGTTTACGCCTAACCCAAACAGAAAAAGCGCCATCAACTTAATGGCGCTTTTGCGGCTCTCAATAAAGGTTTCTAAAAAGAAGTTTATTAAATAACGTGAAAAAGTGAGTTTAGAAAACCGTTTTAAGACGGAGTACCACTTACTTAATCAACCCAACTTCTTTGTAGTATTTAAGCGCACCGGGATGAAGTGGCGCAGACAAACCATCTTTCACCATTTCTTCTTTCTTCAAATTCGCAAACGCGGGATGAAGACGACGGAAATCATCGAAGTTTTCAAACACGGCCTTCACGACGTTATACACCACATCTTCAGGCACGGCAGTAGATGAAACAAACGTCGCACCAACACCGAATGTCATCACATCATTATCCGAGCCGCGATACATGCCGCCAGGCACGGTAGCAACGCGGTAAAAACTGTTGTCGGCGATAAGCTTATCCACTTTGGGGCCAGCGACTGTCACGATGTTACTGTCGCACGAAGTGGTTGCTTCTTTAATCGCACCACTTGGGTGACCAACGGTGTAAACCATTGCGTCAATTTTATTATCACAAAGTGCTTTCGATTGTTCTGCCGCTTTCAATTCCGAAACCAGTTTGAAGTCATCGTTGCTCCAACCATATTCCTTCATCAACACTTCCATAGTGCCTCGCTGACCAGAGCCAGGATTACCAATGTTGACTCTTTTACCTTTTAAGTCATCAAACGTTTTGATATTTGAATCTTGACGAGCAACCACCGTAAACGGTTCTGGGTGAACAGAAAATACCGCGCGCAGCTCTTTAAACGGACCATTTTCAGCAAACTGGCTGGTGCCGTTATACGCGTGATATTGCCAATCTGATTGCGCAATACCTAAATCTAACTCGCCTGCGCGAATGGTGTTGATGTTGTATATCGAACCGCCCGTACTTTCGACCGAACAACGAATGCCGTGCTCTGCTCGAGATTTATTTACCAAGCGACAGATAGCCCCACCCGTGGGATAGTAAACACCTGTGACACCACCAGTACCTATGGTGACGAAAGTCTCTTCGGCGGCAACTGAATAGCCGGCAGTCAACGCTGCAAGTGACGCAGCTAGCGCGATGTGCTTAAACTTAAACATTGAACGTCCTTTTCCTTTGTTTATGACGGTGTAAGTATAGCAATCGTTAACAATTTGATAACGTTTGAGTTCTCATCCTTGAACTTTGCTTCTCACACCCGATTCGAGAATGATTTACAAAACCACATAATAATCTGATATATAAAGAGTGTTTTTTATTCTATCCTTTTAAATACAAAAAAAAGCGTTGTATAAACAACGCTTTGTCAGTACTAAAATGAAACCGCAATTACACTGTCGGGATAGATGCGCGCCACGCTTGGTTCTGACTATCAGAGATAGAACGGAACAGCTCACGCAACTCTTTAAGCAACCCTTCTTGGAAGCCGATGTTCTCATCTGCTTTTTGCTTCGCTGCTTGAGCACGCGTCGCTTGCACTTCATCGTCCTTGCTGCGAGCTTGCGCTTTAGTTTGTTCAACGTTCGATGCTGAGTTTGCCATCTGTCCAAGAGCTTGAAGAATCGCGTTCTTCGCTTGGTTTGAGCTCATCAGTTTATCGAACTTGCGACCGCCGCTAGTCAATTGAGCCGTGGTATCTGCAATGCTGTCTTTCGCTAGCGAATGTGCGCGTTTTACTTGATCTTGTTGAGTTTTTGACAAGTTACCGTTGTTCATCAACTCTTCTACTTGATCGAAGCCCGCCTTCTGCGTTTTCAGCACGTTGTTGCTTGCCATCTCGGTCTTAATTTCTTTACCCGCTTTGAAAGAACCAAGCGCACCGATAATTGCTGTAGCACCCGCTAACACACCAGATACAACCGCCATCGCGATCATCGCGCTAGCAGAGTTGTTCAGCTCTGCCGCTTGGCTTTGCAAACTCGCAACGTTGGCTTCAACCGCAATTTCACGTTGAAGCACTTGCTGTTCACGGCTTAGCTTCGACACTTGGTAAAGCAGCGTCAACAAAGACAGCGATTGAGAAACCGCGTCCGAAGGTGATTTGATCACTTCCTCACCGTTCAGCACTTTCGCGGTAGTACTCATCAGTAGATCAATCGTTGGTGCAAGCTCACCCATCAGGTTCGCAACCACTTGTGCTTGATTACTGATCGCAGGAGCTTTCGGCCCATCTAATTGATAACGACCTGCACCAGAAACGTTTGACTCACCGTTGCTTTTTACTGCACCCGCTTCCAATTTGGTCTCTGGTGTTTTTTCTGCTTTGGTTGTTTTGATAGTGTCGCTCAAACCGTACAGTTCACCGCGACCCGTTCCACCAATTTTATCCAACATACTTACGCTCCTTAAACCGTTGCAGGACGGCTTAACACCGTTTGCATGGTTTCACTTTTCGCCTGAATCATTTGCATGATGATGCTCATCAGCTCTTGGAAATCTTCCATCAACTTGCCAATTTCTTCTTTTAGCTTGTCGATGACTGCCTGACTCAACGTCATTTTGGCGCGGAGATCCGTGATATCGGCTTGTATTTCCGTAACGTTCGCATTGTTAGCAGCGTGAACGCTGTCCGTTGCGCCCTTACCTATGTTAACCGTAAGGTCGACCGTTTCAGCACCGTAGCGAATCGCTTTGGCTGTGGTTGTCGCAGCTTTAGAACCCATGTCCGCAACTTTTGCCATATTGGCTGCAGCTTTCGTGGCAATATCTGTCACTTTCTGCGCAATTTTGCTGGCACTTTTCGCGGCAAGTTTCGCGATACCACCAGCCGCCGCGCCACCAAAGGTCACGATTGCACCGATGACAGCGACAGCAATTTCTAATGCCATCACCACTTTGTTCAACACATCGACATTCACACCCGCTTCTTTTAGCGCGTCTTGAACAGCTGGTTCTTGCAGTGCCATGCTTACTGCACCCATGACACCACCGGCGATCATAAGCGCGCCAGCTGCCGCGCCAACGCCAGTGGCAACCATGATGGCACCTACCACAATGGAGACAACCGCGCTGATCCAACCAAAGATCTTCGCCGCTAAGCCCGATTTCTGAGCCTCTTTCGCAGCGGCTTCTGATTCCTTGATTTTCTCTTGGTTCTCTGCCATTTCTTGTTCATGTTTGGCTTTTGCGACTTTCACTTCCTGAATTTTCAGCTCGTTCTGAGCACTTTTCAGTTTGTCTGTAATCGCCGCAAGCTCCACTTCAAAATCGTCCGCAGAACCTGCGATGATTTTAACTGCGATCGAACCCGTCTGATCGGCAACAGCATGTAGCGCTTTTGCGATGGTATCGACGATCTTTTGCAGTTGAGCCATGGCTTTTAGCGTCAAGTCTGTCACTTTGTCGCTCACGGCTGCATTTGGGGCATCTAGCTGAACTTTAACTCTTCCTGTGTTCAGAGTGTCAGCATCTCTACTCTTTACGTTTTCAACCGTTACAGAAGGCGTCGCAGTAGACGCCGTTTTCTGTACGTTCTCTAACGTAGTTTGGCCAGACTCAGGGATGTAAACCTGCGTCTGAGTGCGGTCAAGTGCAATAGAACTCATAGTCTAATTACTCCTTTTGTTTCTCACCGCTTCTAACATGATGCCTGCACGTTGATGCAAGTCTGCATATTGTGATTTACCGGCAGACATCTCCTTCGCGCTGTAAAACCCACTCTCTGCTTCTGTCAGTTGCTCCAATTTCAGGTGACATTCCGCAGAGTGGAAAGGTGGGCGTGGATCGTTAATGTCCACGAGCGCTGCGTAGCTGTAGGCATCAATCGCCTGCAGATACTCACCCAGTTCCTGACGAGCAGCACCAAGGCCAATGAAAAATCGCGCCTGATAATGATCCAGCATGCTAAGCAGTTGGAAAACTTTGGCGGCTTGTTCAATCTTTCCTGATTGGAAAAAGTTGTAGCCGACCGCGTAAATGTGTTCGATGGTATCTGCCGATACATCGTGCAACATTTTCAGCGTGCCTCCCTCTTCCAGAAAAGACAGCAGCTCTTCTGCTTGCATTTGAGATGGATCGGTCGCGTTTGTTTTAGTCATGGTTGGTTATCCTTAAATGGCTCGTAGGATTTCTTGTAAAATACTGTGGTACTTCTGAACAAACTTGTTCATCGCTTCAACGGTCGAGTTGTATTGCGAGCTGATATCGTTTAGCTCTGTCGTTTTGATTTGAACTTCGTCGTTGAGCAGTTTGGATTTGTCGCTGACCGAACTGGAAAAGTTGGACAGTTTCTTTGTTTTTTCTTCGTCTTTAAAACTCGCGCCGTCAGCTACTGTTACACCCTGTTTTTTCAGAAAATCCGTGTGTGTAGTAATGCCATTGTCGGTGAGGTATTTATACTCAGGCGAGTTCTGAAAATCGGTAACAGAGTTGTAGTTGAAGTCGCTCGCACTAAAAGCATTGTCATCCGGTTTGTAAGTACCATCGACACTCTGCGTAGAGTGAATTTTCGACTGAACAACACCAAAGATTTTTAGTTGCACGGTTAAATCTTGCAGTGCTTCCTTTTGCTCGTTACGTTTTTCTAAGCGATTTACGCGACGTTCGTTTAATGCAAACAGCACTTGTTCATCAAAACGGTCACCAATACTAGATTCAACGACAGCCAACAAATCGCGAGCCGTCAAAGAGTGCTCAGCTCGAACCTCAAGATCCTTTTTCTCTTGCTCGGTGATGTTGAGTAGACGATCTTTCAACGCACCTAAGTTCTTGCGTAATGTTTCGTAACGTTCGATAAACGAAGCGCCTGTCGACTCACCCTTCAGCATTTTTTCAAACTGGAAACGGATGTCTCTTTCCGTATTGTTTTTTATCAGCTCAACCTGATCCGCAGAGATTTGCGTTTTTTGGATATTGGCAATCGCTTTATCGTTGTAAAAAGCATCGATTTCGGTGTGAATCAGACTTACAGCAAAATTCGCAAACAAGCTTGAAAGCGTCAAAGAATCCGAGCTTTTGATGATGGCATCTAACGCTTTTCGTAAATTTTCAGTCCCAGCGGTTTCACCGTAAGCCGCAGTAAACTGACCTTTCACTTGCGTCGCCATTTCGCTTAACGCTTCGCTAAGCTGCTGTTTAGAAATGCCTGGCGTCCACGTAATTCTTTTCGCTAATTGGTCCGCGTCATCTTTAGTTAAAGTGATACCAATCTGGTTAAAAGCGTTCTGCAATTGCGTCGAGACGTTCGTAACAAAATTCGCTTCGGTTAGCAGAAAATCAGATGCTTTGAGCTGGGCCAGATTCACCGATGGCAAATTAGCAAACGCATTGCGAAGAAACGAAGATGCGCTCTCACGAACCACGCTAGAACTCATTTGACGCGCCAAATCATCAACAAATGAGGCAATATCCCCAGTCGCTGATTTCAGCTCTTCAGCGCTTAACTTTGCAATCTGCTGCGCTTGCGTGCTTTCGGTTCCAAGCTGAAATTGACTCACAAACTGAGTCGGCAATGACGAATCCACTTTATCCGTAAGCTGGTCGGCAAACCAAGTTTGGAACTGACTTGCCAATGCATTGTTCATCTGCGTCGTAAGTTCGGCGGCGTCCACTTCACCGTTTGAACTCGCGCCTTGTAGCGACTTCATCCAAATAGATGCGCTGTCGCTGAGCGCAGCCCCCGAAAATGCGCTGTTTTTCTCTTTCAGTTGAGTCAGCGTATCGACGTAAAGTGCGATGCTCTGTTCGTCAGTTTGACCTTTAATGGTTGGTAAATGCGCGATCAGTGAAGCAAGCTGCTGAGTTTCCGCATCACCTAAAATTGGGGTCAATTGCTCTGTTAGGCTTTGTCCAAACGTTGGCAGTGGCGTACTGCTTGCGGCGGCAGATGCCGCACCGGTTGCTGAGCCCGTTGTTGTCATATTCGTCATATCCAAACCTCTAGATCACCATACCGCGCATCATGGTTGGTCGCTTTCGTCTTTTACCCTGCACGCCTTGCAACTGATGCTGTTGCTGCCTGCGGCGCTGAACTTCTTCGATGAGTTCTTGCTCGGCGTGTTGCATTAACTTCGGCGAAGCGTTTAAACCGCCAAGCAGAACTTCTCCTGCTACGGGACCAACACCGAGTCCTTCTAATAGCTCACTAAAAATGTCATTTCTTTCATCCGCATTTCGAATGGCTAACTCTGCATTTTCAATAGCTTGGGTAAAGGGTTGCTTCATATTGATTCCTATCTTAAAGCGTGTCTTCTCATTGGCGCTGTCAGTAACAGTCGAGAGTTTTTACATTTTTCTCTTTTTCAGTGGGCGATAGTCTGCAAGCCGCAAAAAATACCAGTCGGCTTGTTGATCGTGGCTAGCGCCACAGGCGCGTAAGTAGAATTGAGCCAGGCGTTGGCTACTCATGTTGCTACCACGCAACACATCAACGTTACCGCGGATAACCCAATCAGAAGGAAAAAGAGGGATGGCGTGCTCAGCCAAAAGAAATAGGCAAGAAAAGGGGTTACTCAACCCCAAATTCGGACTCACACGTTTGAGGAGTACAATAATGATCTCCCCTTGTTCGACACGAAATACCAGCTCCATGCCATCAACTTCAATGCGATAACCAAGTTGAATCGCACTTTTTTGCCAAAAGTACGGCGTCACTTCGATCCCCGTTTGTTCAAACGATTGTACAAGTGCTGCGTTCATTACATCCCTACCCGTCCAAGTGGCTGAATGTTGATCTGCTGAGTAAGCTCTTGGAACGACAGAACGGGCAAATCGTAATATTCGGATTCAATCAGCTTTCGAACATAACGACGCACATCCATAGAAACCACCAGAACAGGCTTGTTCGGCATACGGCTTAAATCGCCTACAGTCTGTTTTACGTCGCTAACAAATTGCTGCGTAACCGAAGGATCAAGCGCTAAGTAGCTGCCCGCCGAGGTTTGTCGAATACCGCTGCGAATCGTGTCTTCGAGGCTCTGGTCCAGAAGGTATGCCGGCAGCATGTTCTGACCGCTCGCGTACTTGTAACAGATGTAACGCTTTAAGCTTGAACGAATGTATTCCGTCAACTGGACGACATCTTTTTCCTTTTGTCCCCACTCGACCATGGCCTCCAAAATGACGCGAAGGTTACGAATCGAAATGTCCTCAGATACCAAACGTTGCAAAATCTCCGTCATTTTTTGTAGCGGGACGATGCGCTGCGCCTCTTTCACCAACTCAGAATAACTGCCTTCCATTTGCTCAAGTAGGTAGCGAGTTTCTTGAATCCCAATGAAGTCTTGCGCGTACTCTTTCAATACGTGTGATAGATGGAACGTCAAAATGCGGTCTGGTGTAAGGAAGCCGACATGGCTCGCAGTCAACTTCTCTTGATAGCTTTGTGCGACCCAAAGACTCGAGACTCCCGGGAGGAAGTCGTCATCTTGCTCAAAAGGCACACCAAGCAATTCAATCTGGTCGCTTCCTTCTGTGACCAGCAATTTGTCTTTCTCAATGCGACCACGTGCAACGGGCACTTCTTGCAACTGAATCAAGTATTCGCCGTTTTTCATCCCGTCGTTAAAACGCAAGTGAATTCCAGGAAACGGTACGCCAAGATCGAGATACAACGCGCGTCTTACTCTGGCGAGTTCGTCGTTCAGTGCGACGGCTTCTAGGCTTTCTTGTAAGCTTGAATCCAGATCGATAAGCAGTGGCACTGTCATCGCGAACTCTTCTTGCTCACCCAATTTGCCTTTGCTACCACGAGACGGTGTTGGTTTATTGGGTTTCGCGGCAGGAGAGCCCGCTCCCTGCGCGACAAAGCTCGGCAGATCGCTGCTTTCTGATTCGGTTTGCTTTTTCTGTTGATAGAAGAGGTAAAAACCGCCGCCACCGACCACCAAAGCCAGCACTAGGAATGTAATTTTCGGAAAACCAGGGATCAGAGCGAACAAGACCAGCAGCACACCACCAATCAGCAGTGCACGAGGCTGAGCCGTGACTTGCCCGCCAATGTCGGAGCCCAAGTCGGCCGAGTCTTCGTGGGAAACACGCGTAACGATAATACCAGCGGTGATCGCGATAAATAGCGCAGGAATCTGCGATACCAAGCCATCGCCTACGGTCAAAATCGCAAACAGCTCAAGCGCCTCTGACGCGCTCATGCCTTTTTGCGTGACGCCAATGGTGACGCCACCCAAGATGTTCACGATGATGATCACCAAGCCCGCAATGGAGTCGCCTTTTACGAACTTCATTGCGCCGTCCATCGAGCCGTACATTTGGCTCTCTTTCTCGATCAGTGAACGGCGATGACGTGCCTCGTGAACATCAATAACTCCAGCGCGCATGTCACCGTCGATACTCATCTGTTTGCCCGGCATGGCATCAAGAGAGAATCGAGCACTAACTTCAGCAACACGCTCCGAACCTTTGGTGATCACCATAAACTGTACAATAGTGATGATCAGGAAGACCACGATACCAACGACAAGGTTGCCGCCAACGACGAAGTTACCAAAGGTGTAAACGATTTGACCCGCATCGCCTTGAAGCAGGATCAAACGTGTCGTGGTGATTGACAGCGACAAACGAAATAGCGTCGTGATCAGCAATACTGCCGGAAACGCCGAAAACTCCAGTGGCGTGGTGATGTAAATCGCCAACATCAGCAACACGACAGCAATACTCATGTTTGCGCCGATCAGCACATCTACTAGTGCAGTTGGCAAAGGCAAAATCATCATAAAGACGATCGCCAGCAACATCACTGCGAGCATGATGTCTTTGCGTTGCCCTACCTTGTTTAGAATATCGATCAACTTATTCATGAGATTCACTATGTAAAGATTGCAGATAGCGTCGATGCGCTTGGCGTGCGCCCTCGACGTCATTTTGTTTCCAGCGCGCTTGGCTCAAGCAAAACCAAATTCCCGCCGCTTGCACAGACTGCGATTGCGACTTCAGTAAGCCTTCACATACCGCAACAGCACGGGTGTAACGGCCTGTTTGCAAACACGCGACCGCAAGCGTGTGTAACGCATCTTCGCGTTCTGGTTCGAGTTCTAACACGGCGTCTAGTATCGCGATGGCTTGATCGGGTTGTTGGTATTGAACTTGAAGCGCAGCGTGAACCAGCAGCAGTTCAATATCTTTGGTGCTTAGCATGTGGGTTAAACCTGAATAAGAAGATTGAGCGCCATGGTGAGGTAACGCTGGTCCAGTTGTGTGCTTTGTAGCTTTTCGGCGGCTTTAGCAAGGTTCGCTGAGCCTGATTCCTGTGCGAGTTGCTGAACACGAGCTAAAGTGTTGTCGAATTGCTGACGGTACTTTTCTGGACGAAGCAGTTCACAATGGTTCAGTTTTGGCTTCGCTAACGCCAACAAATATTGATCGGACGGTCTTAGGTCATACAGTTTTTCCAAATGAGTCGCGACGGCTTGCCCATCCGGCAGTAACTGAAATCGTTTGGGGAAATCCGTATCGACTTCACCATGGGAAACGTGAGTAAAGGCTTCAATGCCGACATTTAACGTACTAACTCGGGTCATCAACTTACCACTTCATCGTGAAGACGCACTAAAAGAGCGAACGCTTGTTCGAGTGTCGGCAGCGTCACTTCATCGCCTTCAATTTTGGCGGAAAACACCAAGGTTTCGTCGTCGAGCAAACCGGTTTTCATTTCAAATGGCCAACCCTGTTCGGCATGGCACAAACGCAGCGCATGCTGAATACGCTCGCCCGACTGATGCCACGACAACGCACGCGCCAACATAAGGAAAAGTCGATCATGATGTTTTTCTATGTGCAATGTGCCGCTTTGCTCAAAGCTCAGCTGCACACGCCCTGCGGCAGAAAAATCCACCGCATCTAAACCCATTCCTCGGCAAAACTCATCGACTGATGCATCAATCCAACTCATCGTCCCACGCTTCCTCTTCTTCTAAATCAATGGCTTCGTCTAGCGCCTTTTGTGCGGCTTGTATTAGGTTTTGTCTCTGTTCGTCGTCAGCAAATACATCAACAGGGATGTGTCGTATCAACTTGTGCAGCTCTCGAAAAAAATCGATCTTCTGTTCTATTGCCACCAACTCCATTGATGTTGCGATCTTCCAAATCTCTTCACTGCTGACCCAACGTTGCTCGACCAGAGCAATTACGTCTGCCATCAAATCAGAAGCCTGATAAGCCATGACTCATCCTTTCTGGTTTGAACATTTGAAATAGCCGCCCTACCTGGTCTTGCAAGGTGTTTAACGTTTTGAGTTTTTGCATATCGGACATCAGCAGCTGCAATTTGACGGAGTCAATGTTGCTGCCTTGCACGCTAAGGTCGGCGCTCATGCCTTGCAGCATGAAGTCCACCGCAGTAGAGACTTCTTGCTCACCAAAACGCTCGACAACATCCTGATATGCAGAGCCAAGCCCTTGATAGCTGTGCACCGTATCGCGGTAAAAGCCGCGCAATTGATGAAGAGAGCTGAACTCTTGCTCTTTGCTAAACTCATCAGCGAAATGAGAAACACGGATTTCGGTGTCGATTTGCGACCAAGAATCCGGGTTCTGCTCGATTTTCAAGATCGCTTGGTCAATCAGTGCCAATAAGTGTTTGCTTTCCGGATTGGCTGATAAGTATTTCTTCACCGCTTTTAGAGCTAAGTATTGGTGGCTTTTTTCTTCCGAAAACCCGTTCAAATACGCTTGAAGCTGAGCGATGGTCGAAATGTTGCCACCCGCCATTTTGGCCGCAAGATCTTTGATTTTTTGGTTTTTCTCTAGATCGGGCACCTTTCTGAGGTAATCAGAAACCAGCTCATGCGCTTCGTTAACGCGAACGCCACCGTCTTTTATTTTGCGTTTGGTGAGATCTTTTTCTGCTTTTTCGGAGCCAAGTGATGTGAGCTCTTCCATCGCGTCAAAAAGCGATTGAGTGGCGTTGTGCACACGCACTGTCTCACCTCGATAACTGCCTTTTACGGCACTGTCTGCGCGAGACGATTCCAATCCATTTCGGACCGATGCATCAAACTTGGTGTTGGTTGCTATCTGACTATTGATAATGCTCATTCACTTGCACTCCTTTCGTACAATACAAGCGAATTATATGAAGTGCGTTTTTATCAGGCTGTCAAAATCAGACGTGTTTTTTTAGGGCGTTTTCAGTTTTCTAAAAACTCCCGACCAATATTCACTATAAATACCAACCCATCCTTTCTATTCTCCCAGCATCAATCATTGCGCATATTTTTTACATTGAACGATTTCTCATACATCACCGATATTCAGCAATCTGCGATCAAACAAACGCGTTTGATCCAAATTCGCGGACGCGTTACTCAAGTAACCGGCACCATCATCAAGGCTGTGGTGCCGGGCGTACGCGTTGGAGAGTTGTGTGAGCTGCGCAATCCCGATCAAACCTTATCGTTGTTGGCTGAAGTCGTCGGCTTTCAACAACATCACGCGCTGCTTACCCCACTTGGCAACATGTTTGGCATTTCATCCAATACCGAGGTGAGCCCGATGGGGAAAATGCACGAAGTCGGTGTCGGCGATCACTTGCTGGGAAAAATCCTCGACGGACTGGGCCGCCCTTTCGATGGTGCGCAAAGCCAAGAGCCAAGTGCTTGGTATCCCGTTTATCGTGATGCCCCGCCACCGATGCAGCGTAAATTGATCGAAAAACCAATTTCGCTTGGCGTTCGCTCCATAGATGGTTTGCTCACTTGTGGTGAAGGCCAACGTATGGGCATTTTCGCTGCGGCTGGCGGCGGTAAAAGTACCTTGCTGGCGAAGCTGATTCGCTCTGCGGACGTAGACGTAACCGTTCTTGCTCTGATTGGCGAACGTGGGCGAGAAGTGCGAGAGTTCATCGAACACGACTTGGGCGAAGACGGTATGGCGCGTTCAGTGCTGGTCGTTGCGACATCCGACAGACCAGCCATGGAGCGCGCAAAAGCGGCGTTCGTTGCGACTTCTATCGCCGAATATTTCCGAGACCAAGGCAAGCGCGTTTTGCTGCTGATGGACTCCGTCACCCGTTTTGCTCGTGCCCAACGTGAAATTGGCCTTGCCGCTGGTGAACCACCAACTCGACGTGGTTATCCGCCTTCTGTTTTTGCCGCACTGCCAAAACTAATGGAGCGTGCAGGCCAATCGGACAAAGGCTCTATCACTGCCCTTTACACCGTATTGGTCGAAGGTGACGACATGACCGAGCCTGTCGCAGATGAAACGCGCTCCATTCTGGATGGACACATTATCCTTTCGCGGAAATTGGCAGCGATGAACCACTACCCGGCCATCGATGTGCTCCGCTCTGCAAGTCGAGTGATGAACCAAATTGTCGAGCCGAATCATCAAGCATCTGCCGCGCATCTGCGTGAAATGTTGGCGAAATATGAAGAAGTCGAGCTGCTTATCAAAATCGGCGAGTACCAACATGGCGCTGACCCGCGTGCCGATCTGGCAATCGCGCAAAGTGACGATATTCGCGCCTTTTTACGTCAAGGTACCCATGAGCCAAGCGACCTTGAAGGTGCTATCGCTCAACTGAAAGGCATCGCAGGTCAATGATCGAACGATTATTAGAAATTAAGAAAATTCGTGCAGACCGCGCCGATAAAGCCGTTCAACGCCAAGAATACCGAGTTGCCAACGTGGCGGCAGAGCTGCAAAAAGCAGAACGCTCGGTAGCGGACTATCACGTTTGGCGTCAGGAAGAGGAAGAACGCCGCTTCGCGAAAGCCAAACAGCAAACCGTGCTTCTTAAAGAGCTGGAAACGCTAAGACAAGAAATCGCCTTACTTAGAGAACGGGAAGCCGAGCTCAAGCAGCGCGTAGCAGAAGTAAAAGTGACGTTAGAACAAGAGCGCACTCTGCTAAAACAAAAACAACAAGAGGCCCTTCAAGCCCATAAAACCAAAGAAAAATTCGTTCAGTTGCAACAACAAGAAATCGCGGAACAATCGCGCCAACAACAGTACCAAGAAGAACTCGAGCAAGAAGAGTTTCGCACTGTCGATATTATCTAAAGGTTCATCATGCGCATTAAACCAAGTACGGATACCCCAAGTACGCAGCCTCATTCATCACAATCTCCAATGCCGATTGACGATCATGCTATGCTTCAATCGCGTTTTGAGCGTGCGCTCAAGGAAAACCCAGACCAAACCAAACCACAGCCAAATGAAACCAACAATCAAGCGGCTTTAGAAGCTAAAAAACCGTTTACTGAAAATTACTCAGAGCGCTCTCTTGCGTCACTGCATTCGACAGGTAGCAACCAGCGTAAGACTGCTGAGAAATCTGCTTTTGCTCAAAGTGGTGACGCCGTCACAGAGAATAAAAACAACGAATCAGATACGTCGTCACCTATCGCTCTTAACACCCAAGACAAAACGCCAAGCGATATGGACGCACACATGAAATCTGACATTCGAATTCCTACTACCGGTGATAAGAAACTACCAATGGAGCCTTCGAATAAGCGTGAGAAAAACGCTGACGAGCAAGACGCATTTGAA
Source organism: Vibrio sp. SALL6 (assembly GCF_002002385.1). Classification (NCBI taxonomy): domain Bacteria; kingdom Pseudomonadati; phylum Pseudomonadota; class Gammaproteobacteria; order Vibrionales; family Vibrionaceae; genus Vibrio; species Vibrio sp. SALL6. The sequence goes on along the minus strand of NZ_MQVK01000033.1, from coordinate 23,893 downwards.
CGCTTGGCCGAAGATCATGATGATTCTAAAACCGAACTCGCGGCTGCTAAAACAGCAGAGTTACACGAGTCGACACAGTCGCCGAAAGATACTAAGCACATTCCTACTGCGGGAACGAAGCCGGACACAATTGAAACGGTATCCGACGCTTTAGCGTCGACATTAGCATCAACAACCGTTGCGTCTGCGACGTCTGCGTCACTCGCCTCTCATCCTGTCACTTCAGCTGTGCACAAAACTGCAACTAAAACTGAAGTAAACAAGCATGAGGGTGACTCATCACTTGGCTTTAATTCGCGCCATTTGAAAACACCACTCCCGAATGATGAACATCCCAAAGCGAGACAGGCTGAGCGCACGTTGCTAGATAAAGCCATGTTGGATTCAGAAAAAAGCAGTGACAAGCCGATGCATCAACCAGTCACAACACCGATTACTCAAGGCGATGTGATTTTGAAAGGCATCTCGACTCCACAACCAACTCAACCAACTCGTGAAGTCAGCCAATTGATTCAGCAATTGGTGGATAAAGTGTACGTGGCCCTACCAACGGCATCGAATGAGAAAGAAGTACGATTGTTTCTGAGCGAGGGCCAACTCAAAGGTGGCGAAATCCACATCAAGTTAGATTCGCAAGGTTATAGCGTGACGATTCGACAAGAGCATGCGCTTTCCATCATCAATCAACAAGCAAGGCAAGATCTGGCAGAACGTTTAAACCGCATGGGCTTTGAACAGCCTTTGCGCGTATCGATCAGCGAGCAGACGTCGCAACACGGTCACACACAGCAAGATCAACAACAATCACGCCAACAACGTAGCGTTTATGAAGAATGGCAACCCGAGGCGGATCAATGAAATTAACCATCCCAACAGTCGATGCCGAGAGCATTGCGCTGACCAATCAGCTCTGTGCTAAACAATGCCACTTTCAAGGGCGTGATGAACACAGCATCTCAATAACCGCATCGCAAAAACCGGAATTTTCTGGCTACCGCTTGACCACTCTGGTTGGTGGACAAACCATTCAAGTCGATTTTTGTTCCGCGCAACTGCAGCAATGGCTTCACTCAACTTTGAATGCGACAGCGTTTGAATCTCTCCCAAACTCGTTGCAGTTAGCTCTGCTCAGTACGCAGATTGAGCCTCATGCTGACGCGTTCAAACGCCTATTTGGTCAGTTACCTATCCTCAGCAAATTACAACCGCTGGAACAAAGCGAAACGCAGCGCAATACCTTAATGCTGACGCTAAACAAACCGAGCGCATCACTTTGTTTGTGGGTAAGTGAAGGTCAAAGCGTTTTAGTTGATGCACTGCCGCCATGCTCGTCGCAACTGACTCAGCATATTGCCCTTCCTGTCTGGCTAAGCCTTGGCAAAACGCACCTGAACTTAAATCAATTCCATTCGTTAGAGCTTGGAGACGTGATCTTTTTTGACCAATGCTACATCGCCCAGCAACAAGCGATTTTTCAGGTATCCAATAAGAATCTGTGGCGTTGCCAGCTTGAAGACAACACCCTCTACATCATTGAGAAAGAAACCGATATGAATGACGTAAACACATCCGAAACACTCACAGACCACCAGCAACTGCCTGTGGAACTCACGTTCGACATCGGCCACCAAACCGTCACGCTGGAACAACTCAACCAACTGCAACCTGGGTACGTTTTCGAGCTCAACCAACCGGTGTCTAAGCCCGTGACACTGCGCGCGAATGGTAAAATCATTGGTGAATGTGAACTGGTAAACGTCAACGATCATTTAGGTGTACGTGTGCTTGAATTATTCGGCGGCACTCAGGAGCCGGCATGATTCAGTTACCTGATGAGCTAAACCTCATTGTCAGCCTTGCGCTGCTGGCATTGCTCCCGTTTATCGCCATGATGGCGACCTCATTTGTGAAACTCGCGGTCGTGTTTTCGCTGCTGCGAAATGCGCTTGGCGTACAACAGATTCCGCCGAATATGGCGCTGTATGGCTTGGCGATCATTTTGTCGATTTTCATCATGGCACCGGTTGGCTTTGAAACGTACGACTACGTAAAACAGCACGACATTTCTTTGGAAGACTCTGCCAGCGTTGAGGGCCTGATTGAAAGTGGTTTACAGCCGTATCGCGAGTTTTTGAAAAAGCACATCCGTGAAACCGAAGCGATATTTTTTACCGACGCAGCACGCACGCTGTGGCCACAAAAATACGTGGACCGTTTGGAATCCGACAGCTTATTGCTGTTGCTGCCTGCATTTACGGTCAGCGAGTTAACGCGGGCTTTTGAAATCGGCTTCCTACTCTACTTGCCGTTTATCGCTATCGATTTGATTGTTTCCAATATTCTGCTCGCAATGGGGATGATGATGGTGTCACCGATGACCATTTCTCTGCCCTTCAAGTTGCTGCTTTTCGTTTTGCTTGATGGCTGGACAAAACTCACGCACGGCTTAGTGCTGAGTTACGGTTGATGAAGGAGAGAGAATGAATCCTGCAGAAATCATCCATTTCACAACGCAAGCACTCACTTTGGTTCTGTTCTTGTCGCTACCACCAATTTTGGTCGCAGCATTAGTCGGCACCTTAGTGTCGCTGATCCAAGCACTGACTCAGGTACAAGAGCAAACGTTAGGGTTTGTCGTGAAGCTCATTGCCGTGATCATCACCTTGTTCATCACAACGCAGTGGCTAGGTGCAGAACTGCACGCTTTTGCCTCACTCGCTCTGGATAAAATTCCACAAATACGATGAGTTACGACGATTTACACCAAGCTTTGTTTCTTTATAGCTTGACGCTGCCAAGGCTCATGGCGTGCTTTATCTTTCTGCCTATTTTGAGCAAACAGATGCTTGGCGGTGCAATGATCCGTAACGGCGTACTTTGCTCACTTGCGTTGTTTATTTTTCCCGTCGTAAACGAGCAAGCATTGCCCGCCGAAACTGACGGCCTTTGGTTGATTGTGATTCTAGGCAAAGAAGTCTTGCTGGGTATGCTGATTGGCTTTGTCGCAGCCATTCCTTTTTGGGCGATTGAAGCCACTGGCTTTTTGGTGGATAACCAACGCGGCGCGGCGATGGCAAGCATGTTCAACCCAACGCTGGGTTCTCAATCCACCCCAACGGCGGTGTTACTCACCCAAACATTGATCACCTTGTTCTTCTCTGGAGGTGGCTTTGTTGCATTTATCTACGCTCTGTTTAAAAGCTACACCACTTGGCCAATACTCGGCTTTTTTCCGATGGTCACGGACGCGTGGGTAAGCTTTTTCTATGATCAGTTCCAACAGTTAATGTGGCTTGGTGTATTAATGTCGGCGCCACTTGTGCTCGCGATGTTCTTAGCCGAATTTGGCCTTGCGCTGATCAGCCGCTTTGCGCCACAACTCAACGTTTTCTTCTTGGCGATGCCCATCAAAAGTGCCATCGCGAGTGTGTTATTGATCGTCTATCTCGGATTAATGATGGATCACTTTGAAGCACTATTTTATGGCATCACTCGCTTTGGCGATCAGCTCAACACGATTTGGAAATAAAGGTTAGGATGTTCTATGAGTGGTGAAAAAACCGAACAACCCACCGCCAAAAAGCTCCGCGACGCCCGCAAAAAGGGACAAGTCGCAAAGAGCCAGGAGATCGTCTCTTCGGCGTTAATTCTGGCACTCATCGCCGTGCTGTTCGCCTTTGCCGATTACTACATGTCGCACATCTCTGCCCTACTTTTGCTGCCAAGCGAGCTCGCATATCAAGGCTTTCAAGACGCATTGATCGATGTTGCCATCGCTATCGCCAAAGAGATGGCTTACCTCCTCGCGCCAATTATTTTGGTCGCAGCGCTTATCGCGATTTTTTCTAACATGGGGCAGTTTGGTTTTCTTTTTAGTGGCGAATCCATCAAGCCCGACATTAAGAAAATAAACCCTGTCGAGGGCGCAAAGCGCATCTTCTCGCTAAAAAGCGTCATTGAGTTCATCAAGTCGATACTCAAGGTGTCTCTGCTTTCCTGCATCATTTGGGTTACGTTGCGGGGCAACATCAACACCTTAATGCAAATTCCAACTTGTGGATTGGAATGTGTCCCTGCGGTGACGGGAGTTATGATTAAACAATTGATGATCATTTCATCGGTTGGTTTTGTTGTGATCGCTGCGGCAGATTTTGCCTACCAAAAGTTTGACCACACGAAGAAGCTCAAAATGAGCAAGGACGAAGTGAAACGTGAGTACAAAGAGATGGAAGGCAGCCCGGAAATCAAAAGTAAACGCCGTCAGCTTCATCAAGAACTTCAAGCTTCTAATCAACGCGAAAACGTTAAGCGCTCCAACGTATTAGTAACGAACCCAACTCACATCGCGGTTGGTCTGTACTACAAAAAAGGCGAAACACCTTTACCTGTGATCACTCTGATGGAAACCGATGCGACGGCTAAACGCATGATTGCAATTGCACGAGAAGAAGGCGTGCCAGTAATGCAAAAAGTGCCATTGGCGCGTGCGCTTTATGCCGACGGCAACGTTGACCAATACATCCCAAGCGAATTAATTGAAGCCACGGCAGAAGTGCTCCGTTGGCTGGCGTCATTGGAATCTGATGGTACTCAAAGATAGTTTTATTCAAAGGGCAAAGTACGTTGCTTTGTCCTCAATGAAACTCAGGTTGATTTAACATTTCTAGCACGGATACGTCTGCAGAAAGCGCGTATGATTTACTTGTAAACCTAAAACTCAGCGCGCTTTTCAATCAGAAAATCCATAAGGACGCGGATTTTCTTGGGCATGTTTTCACGTGAAGGGATATAGAGATAAAAGCCCGGAAACGGTTTACACCAATCAACAAAAACGCGCTCCAGTTTCCCTTCTTCAAGATACTTCAATACCCATAAATCAATGTGCTTGATAAGTCCCACACCCTGAATAGCAGCTTGCAACATGCTGTAATCGTCGTTGAACACCGCATTGCCTTTCGGTTCAAATATCACCGTATGTTTATCAACATCAGGAGACGTGAGTGACCAATGGTCGAGTGTGCCACTGGAGGTAAAACGGTACGCGAGGCAGTTGTGATGCTCTAAGTCATTCGGCGTTTCAGGTTTGCCATATCGCTTGAAGTAATCTGGAGAACCGACTATCGCGTTTGTCAGATTTGGAGTGATTGGAATCGCGACCATGTGCTCATCCAAGCTAACACCTAAACGTATTCCTGCATCCATCCCTTCCGCAACAATATTTGTCAGACCGTCATCCATGATCAGCTCTAAACGTATTTTCGGATAACGAGATAAAAACTCCCCCAAGTGCGGTTCGATAAGAAGCCGAGCGGCTGTTCTAGACACGCTAATACGAATGAGCCCCGCGGGCTCGATATGTAAATCATTCAGCGAATTTAGGGCTTGCTCAATATTGCTCAATGAAGGATGAAGGGTGTCGAGCAAACGCTGCCCTTCTTCGGTCAGAGACATGTTTCGTGTCGTGCGATTTAGCAGCCTGACTTGAAGTTGTTTTTCTAGTCCTTTGACATGCTGCGACAATGCAGCCCGCGTCACTCCCATTTCGGAGGCGGCTTTCGTAAAACTGCGATGGCGCGCTACATGCGCAAACCACGTTAGTGAAGATATTAGGGAAGGTTCAATAGCCATTTGTTAAGTATAACTTAACAGTCATGTGTGTAAAACGATATTTATCTAATACAGTTCGTTCACTAGTATTAACCCAAGGCTTACGCCCCACGAGACAAAACAGTGAAACGCTACAGGAGAATTTCGTTATGTCTAAAGTTACTTTCAAAAATCTAAATGGTCTGGGTATCTCTATTGCAGCGGTGATTAACGTTCCTGAAAACTTTGATGAATCTAAACCGTATCCTGCCATTGTAGTTTCTCATCCTGGTGGCGGCGTTAAAGAGCAGACAGCGGGAACCTACGCGAAAAAACTATCAGAACATGGCTTCGTGACTATCGCATTCGACGCATCGTTTCAGGGCGAAAGTACAGGTGAGCCTCGCCAATTAGAAAACCCTCACATTCGTACCGAAGATGTGAGTGCCGTTATCGATTATCTCACCACTCTTGACTACGTAGATAACGAACGTATTGGTGCAATGGGGATTTGTGCAGGTGCCGGTTACACCGCGAACGCAGCGATTAATGACCGCCGCATTAAGGCTGTCGGTACCGTCAGCATGGTTAATATCGGTCAAATGTTCCGTAATGGTTGGGATAACAGTGTAAAAGACAGCGACGCCATCCCTTACATCGAGGCGGGATCACTCGCCAGAACTTCAGACGCGAGCGGTGCTGAATTTGTCACAATCCCAATGGCACCGTTAAAAGAAGAAGACGCACCAAACGAAGAGTTACGCCAAGCGTGGGAGTATTACCACACCGATCGCGCGGCATATTGCACAGCGCCGGGCTTTGCAACCGCACGTAGTTTGAATCAAATCATCACTTACGATGCGTTTTTTAAAGCAGAAGCGTTCTTGACTCAGCCATTGCTGACCGTTGTCGGTAGCGAGGCTGGCAGCAAATGGATGAGCGATGACCTAATGGAACGAGCGGCGAGTACGGATAAACACATGTATGTCGTTGACGGCGCAAATCACATGGATCTTTATGATGGTGAAACCCCTATAGCAGAAGCGATTGGCGCTCTAGCGCCGTTTTTCCAACGCACGCTTTAACAGATTGATTTGAGATACCAGATAGTTTGGCTCTGCGATCTCGAGCCAAACTTGAAACTAGGAACAAAGATATGAACACTCAAAAAGTAACATTTAGAAACGCAGATATGGCTTGGGATATAGCGGCACTTATTCTACTACCTGAAGGTTTTGATGAATCCAAACGTTACCCAACCATGATAAGCGTTCACCCATTTGGCAGTTGCAAAGAGCAAACGTCAAGCGCGGTATACGGAAAAGCATTAGCTGAGCTTGGTTACGTGGTGATCGCCTTTGATGCGAGCTTTCAAGGTGAATCTGGAGGGTTACCTCGTTATGTTGAAGACCCAAGCCAACGCGTTGAAGACATCAGTCGCGTTATCGACTACGCAGTAACCCTGCCGTATGTCGATGAAACTCGAATTGGTGGCTTGGGAATTTGCGGTGGCGGGGCTTATGTCATCAGTGCCGCTTTAACAGAAAAACGTTTGAAAGCGGTCGTGGGCATTACGCCAGTCAATGTGGGACGCTTATTCCGTGAAGGATTCAGCTTGTACAACCCAAACGGCACGCTGGAAGCAATGGCGGCACAGCGTACCGCTGAAGCTCGCGGCGGAGAATTACAAGTCAACGAACTTCTTCCACCAAGCCTAGAGTTTGCCAAAGAAAATGGCTTAACGGAGCGCGATGTGTTTGAGGCGACTGACTACTATAAAACGCCTCGCGGACAGACTGAAGGCGGAGCCACGCGCATGTTGTTTTCTCATGCTCAGAAAACCCTAAGTTGGGATGCTTTTGCCTTCACTGAAACCTTATTAACTCAACCAGTGATGACCGTGATTGGTCAAAAAGTGGGAGCGTTTGGCGCTTATCGCGATGGTCAGGAGGTTTATGGTCGAGCTGTCGCATCAAAGGATCGCCAGCTAGTTGATCTAGAGAACTGGTCTCACTATGAGTTGTATGACCATCCACAAGCAGTTGGCATGGCAATGGAGAAAGTCTCGTCCTTCTTGGATAAGCATTTGAAGTAATCTGAAATCAAGAGTGCCACCAAACCGGTCGCACTCTTACTTCTCTGTTATTCCTATTTCCCAGTTAATAGCCATAGGTCAGTGACTATGTTTCGATGGACGCTCATCGTTCTATTTATATTGTTCGTATTTTTGATGGTGGTTGCTCTCGTCGTTACTCAAATCGAAAACTCACAATACCGCAAGCACAAACAAAAGCAGGAACATCTGCAGCACTCGTTAACCGGTGAGTCTAAAACCGCAATCGTCGTTTTCTCTCGCTCAGGAAATACCGCCACTCTGTCCGAACATATTGCCAACAAAACAAATGGGCATGTTTATGAAATTTTTGCCAAAAGCTACGCGCTCGGCATTCCAGGATGGATAAGTGCGTTGAAAGATGCCAGAAGTAATGTGGCAGAGATCGTCCCACAGCATATCGACCTCTCCTCTTACGATACGGTTTATCTCGGCTCTCCTATTTGGTTATACATTCCAGCCCCACCTATTTGGCAATTTGTGAAAGACAACGATTTAACCAACAAACGGGTCATATTGTTTAACTCGTTCAATAGTAAATTTGAACAACACTTTATTGACGAATTTGCTGCATTAGTTCGAGCCAAAGGCGCAACAAGCTTCGAGCATCAATATGTAAAACGAGGAAGAATGGGAGACCAGTTATCTAAAGACGAAATGTTAGCCGCGTTTGACCATCTCAACCCCAATCAATAAGTTCACGTTAAACATGGCACTGTTTAAGCGGCGATATAATAGGCAAAAAGGGAGCGAATGCTCCCTTTTCTTTTAAATCCAGCCTTCGGCTAAGTACATTAGTCGTAACTGGCTTGGTGAGCCGAGTTTATCTAATGCGTCAAGCTGGGCGTCACTTAGGTTCGGGCTCTTATCGAGATACACACGTCCGTTTGCCGCGTCCAAAGGCAGCTTGTACGTCAACTTCTCGTTGATTTTGCTCGCTTCACCTTTATCCATTGCTCGGACAGCAGGCATCAGCCAATCCCAATCTTCACTTAACAGCTTTTTAAATGCACCGTTCGCCGTAGATTCCGTCTGACTTGGCATGTCTTCATCGCTCAGTTTAAGCAGTGAGTCGACATCAGGAACGAGATGTTCACTCGGGCTTGAGCCAAGCATTTGCTTGAGTGTTAAACGTGCGGCTTCCATCTCTTGCGCTTCTTTTGGCGCTTGAGGTGAGCTCATTGATGTATCTTCTTTAGGACCAAGATACGCCATCAGTGCGCGAACTGCCGCCGGCTCCTGCATGCTAAAAGTGAAATCGCCCTTCACGTTTGAAATTTCCAAACGTGGCAGCACACCAGACATTGGCCCTTGTTTGAGTTGGTCTTGCACTTCGTTATTTAAGCCATACGCCCCAGCTTGGCCAGCAACAAACCCCCCGCCGCTGATAATGCCAGTGGCTAAAGCAGTTCCAATGGCTTCTTTTGCTATCGGCGTAACCCCTGCCGTCGCCACAGAGCTTACACCAAACGTACCCAAACCGCCTGTCGCCATGCCAAGTGTGGCACCAACTGCGCCCTCAGCGGACAGCATCGCGTGACCAATGGCTAACGTTTGTTGCATTGGCATCGATAAGCGCTGATCTCTTCCCGGCAATTGCGAGATTTGTTCGAGTTGATGATGATACGCTTCGGCATCGCCATTGACGGACGCTTTATGAAGTTCACGCCCTGTGGCGACGAGTAAGCCTACGCCGGGTAACGCCAAATTGATGGCAGCGTTAACACCCGAGCCTTTCAGCTTCTCTTTTCCCATTTCCAACAACTGGGCGCCGAAACCGTCCATTTTCCCAGGATACTGGTTTTCCAAACTGACCTGCATACGCGGATCTTTGCTGATCGAATCAAACGTATTTTTGAGCTGCTGATAGGTGTCACCGTCGACTTTTACTTCATCAAGTAGGCTCACCACTTCCAAAATTTTTCGCTCGGTTAATGGTTCTCCTCGGTAGCCTGACGGACTGACTAATGAATAAGCCAAAAGTGCGGTTTCTGGTTTTTCTTCCTTAAGCAGTGCCTGCTTCAAGTCGAGGTGCGTTTTGATGTTCTCTTGGAAGAACTTGGTGTATTTTTTTCTTAATACGCCTTCGCTAACAGAAGCAAACTTGTGGCCTTTATGGAACGTAGATGGCTCTTTGACTTCGCCTCTTTTGCTGATTACTCGGTCATCTTTTTGCGCGGCAATGGCACGAAACTGTTCCAAATCGGGTACTGGGCTTTGACTGATTTTTTGCGTTGTATTCACCATAACTCCCTCCTACACACGCAGTGGTTGAACATGACTTTGTTCATGATTTGAAGTGGCTGAAAGATCTTGATCCAACATGGCAAAACGCGCTTGCCAAAGTTCGGTCTGTTCGATGATTTCGTGGAACCAAACTGTCAAGTTGGCTGAGTTAAGATGCTCAGTAGGTTGGCGACCCACTAAGACAAGTTGTCGACCATTCGGGGCGAGCGATAACGCCAAGTTGCCACTGCCTACTCTTTGGTAATTTGCGCGGGCTAATAGCTCTAAGCCTCTTACACGCAACTCTCCCGATTTTTCTAAGCCGCCAAACGCAACAGAGAGCATTAAGGCGTCATCTTCTGTGGCGGTGAAGTACAGCACGAATCGATCATCAACGAGAAGCTGACAACGATTTCCATCTTCTAAAATGAGCGGTGGTAATTCATTTAAACGACAAAACTCATCGAGCAGTGGTTGAATCGTGTTCATAATCTTTCCTCTTGTTTCCGTCACTCTATTGAACACCGATTCCCATTTTGACGATGTCGCTAATGGTTTTATTTTTGTCACTTTCACCGTTTCTTTGTGATGATGGCCTCAGATACAACCTCAATTTAACTATTTGGTTTATAAATAAAAAAGAGCAACACTCAGCTGCTCTTTTCTTACGGGTTTGATTTTCATGTTCGAAGTCAAATCAACGTACAAACCTCGATTAACCAAGTTTGTGGCTATCGAAAATCACTTCTGTTGGGGGGAACATGTTCGATACTGGCGGGCGTTGGGCATCACCGAACATGGTCGCACCAAATGCTGACGCCGCCCAAGGATCGACGATTTTTACGTCTTTATTCCACGTCGATGGGTCTTTAATGTCGCTGCCTTCTTGTCTCCCCACCAATACATAAAGGTGCGTGCCAGAATGGCCTTTTTTAAACGCCACAACTTCTACTTTTGGCTGGTTTTCTGGTGTGCCCGACATGCCTTGAATCATTTCAGCAGCGGCAGCGAAAGCAAATGTGGTACAGCAACCTGCCTTGGCATTTTGTACATACTTAGCAATGTTCTGTAATGTACTTAGCTGCGGAGCATTGCCTCTTTGAGCGGCAGCTTGAACTGCGCTGGCAGACATGGTCGCTCTTTGGTCTTGCGCGATTCGTGCTTGGTTCGCGTAAAGAGCTTTTAGCCTTGGCGCGCCTTTTGTTTCATAAAACTGCGACCCTTTTTGACCAAACGTATTTAAGTCTGTACACGCAAAATCCCCCAGCTTTTGAAGGCTGTCTTTGTGCTCGTTGATCAGCGCCACGCTGGATGAGGCTTTGCTGGTTTTGGAAGACGAGGTGTCGGTTTGGGCGGCAGGCCAATGCGAACTTGGGCCAGACGACAATCTTTCAAGATTTTTCAAATTGCCGAGCGTCAGTTTGTTTTCGCCATTGAGCACGTTTTGTAGCATTTGCTTCGCCACATCTTTTGGAATGCCCTGCTTGGTGAGCAGATTCACCACGATGTCTTTCGCTTTGTTCTGATGGCTAATACGAGCGCTCACGCTTTTGTTTTTTGGCGCACCTTCTTTGACGAAAATGTCTTTGCCGTTGTGTGCTCGAATCTCTTTATCGTCCGCTTGATTCTGTGTCGCCAAATGTGACGTCAGCTGGCTCAACGACTGCATGTGTGACGTATTGATATTAACCATGTAAAAACCTTAAACTTGAATAAACGGGTGTGAGCCAGTTTGTTGGCTAAAATCGACAACCGTGTTGTTTTGGAACAGTTGCACCCAAGTGTCACTCAACTCATTCAACTGACTGATCACGTTGGCTAATTGGCTGATCTCGGTGTCTGCCGTGATGGCGATTTGAAGCAGAATGTCTTTGGTGGTTGGGTTGATACAAAACTGCACTCCGCCCGTTTCGCGATACAAAAAGTTGTATTCCAGCAGCACTTGGAGCTTGTCGGCGGTGAGAATATCTTTCTCTACCACTAGGCTTTTTGAAACAAGCACCTCGTTCTTCTCTTGCACAAATTGCACATCGATAGCGTTATCTTCGCTGAAACAGAGTGACCACATTTGATGCTCAAACTCTGTAACACGCTCAAGGTTGAGTGAATCCCCTAGCTCTGCGAGAAGAATATTGATCTTTCCGGTATCCATGTTGTGTCCTGTTAAATTTGATGACGGCTTATTGAAGTAAGCGCATAACGATGAGGGACATTTTAGGGTGAGCTTTGAAGTTGGACTTTATTTAAACGTCCGAATTTTATTGCTATTGGCCGTTTTAAAAGTCGATGAGATTGAATCGCATGAACATCGGCAACAAAAAGAGCGGCGCTCGCCGCTCTTACCAACATACAAATACCAACACCGAAAATCACTGAGTTATTTGGTGCGTTGAGTTATTTGATACCGTGAAGGCTATTTTCGGCATTCATCGCCAGAGGGTTGAACGAGTCATTACGCAGTTCAGCGATGGCATAAAGCATGCGCCCCATGCGTCCGTTGCCATCGGTAAAGCCGTGATAACCAATCACACCAGCAAATAAATGTTTACCGAGGTCTTTGTCCGCAACTGGATTCTCTTTCAAAAAGCCTTCAATGTGTTGCTTCAACATGCCTTCCCCACCAATACTAGATGGTAATGTGCCACCAGAGATATTTGGCCCACGGTAATCGCGTTCTACATTTGGTACCAAACGAGCATGCAACTCTTTTAGGTTGTCCATATTCAGCAAGTCTTTACCGTTGGTCGCGTACTCTTTCAATAATGACGTGATGTTTTCTGCATCGTTCCCTTTTGAGTTTGAAGCGTTGATGATCCAAGCCGCTGCGCGTTCAACATTGTTGGTCACGCCAGCTTTATTGAAAGCGTCTTCAGGAAGACCTTCTGCATACACGCCTTGGTCTAAATCCGTACTTGCGAGCCCTTCAATATGTCGCTGCGCTGCTTTTAGGTGCATCACCTCCATGTCAAAGACAGCTTGCATTTGGTTGATGCGTACTTCTGGGTTTTTCTGAGCAGCCGCCACGCCACCGCCGTAATCTTTCACCACACGCACCGCGAGCGATTTAACGGCATCATCACCAATCAGCGCTTTGAGGTTCTTGCCAGAATCCGTCTCTAGCATCACTTCTGTCATGGCTCGTTCGGCAAGTTGGCTCAGCTCAGCAGCGTGAGACTTCACCATTTTGCTGTCCAGCTTCGCAAACGCATTCAGAACATCTGAAGGCGTTTTGAGGTTCGCGTCTTTAAACAACATCTGACCATGCTCGACAGAAGACGATGTTTGCAAACGCTGAGCTTGTCCCTGTTCGTTGTCAAACACTGCTTTTGTGATCGCTTTTGCCACAGACTGCGTGCTGCCTTCACGAAATAATTTCCCAGTAGCTTCAAAGAAGCGCGCGACAGCACCACTTGTAGGGTTTGCGCGTGTAAACTCTTGAGTAGCAGCATTGATCGTATATTCCTTACCACCAATGCTGAGTTTGCCTTCATTTAGAATCTCATTACGAGCTTGTGGCATCGCCGCTTGCAATGCACTCACATTTCCAAAACTGATCATGATTTACACCCTTAATGTAGAGAATTGGTTAGCATCCATCACTGGCGCGCTTGGCTCGTCACTGATTGTTGAGTTTGTCGTGCTTTTTAACCATTCAATGAAATTGCCGAGAGATTCATCTAACATCGCTGCATCCAGCCATTGCTGACTTAGATGAACAAAGCCAACAAAACCGACTTCATCGTCCCAATAAACGGCTGGTGAGCCTTGAGTGAGCGACGCTTTCATGTATTGCAGCATCACGTCATGTTCTGGTTTGTCGCCAGAAATCAAGCCAATGAGCGTCAGGCGATCATCCTCAGCACGCACAGTGATTGCCGTGTCTTGGTCAATCAAAAGATGACAGCAATCGTCGCCATCAAAAACCAGTTGTTCTATTTGGCAACGGTGAGCAAAATCCGTCATCAAAGCGGTAATAAATCCATTAGCCATTTGAATGAATAATCCTATTGTGCTTGTTACGAATTCGGCGGACGAGTCATTAAAACAGAGTGACCCAGGCCGTTTTGATGCTGTTATTTTTCATCATTCGGCGCGATTAATATGCTAAAGATGGTCGGATTTTTTTCGTTTTAAGACGTTTGAAAACAACAAAGCTCAGCAATGTGCTGAGCTTTGTGTTCGATTGATTTGGCGGTGATGCCCTACTCTGGTGACGTCATTTTCCGCTCACTGAGTTGTTTCACCATCGCTTGCTTTAACGCCTGAATCTGCCCATCGATACTGGCGTCAATAATGCCGACTTCGGTTTCCAGTATGCAGCCACCGTTTTTGAGGCGCGCATCGGCAACCACATCGACATAACCCACTTCAGGAAAATCACTCAAAACGCCAGCAACTTTCTCTCTCACGTCAACCACTTGCTCAGGATGAACGTGTAAGATCACTTGCTTTTGATTACTCACCAATTGCAGCGCTTCTCTGACCACGCTGATCGTGGTGTCAACGTCATCAAATGTGTCGATGATTTTACGCACCGCGTCTAAGACGACGTTCGTCATTTTGTGCTCAACTTGCAGGTAATATTCATTGCAGCGAGCCAAAGTAGCGACCATCGCTTGCGCATTTTCTATTTTCGCCTGCTCCAAACCATCTTGATAGCCGCGCTGCTTTTCGGTTTCATACGCTTGCTGCGCTTTAGCAATGATGCTGTCGGCTTTCGAATTCGCCGCTTCAACCAAATGTTGCGAATCGAGATAACTAACGTAATCCTTGGCTTTGAGCACCTTTAAACCTGGCGCTAACTGCAAGTTGTCGGTTTTTATTTCAACAAATGAAACCATTGGGGAATAACCTGTTTTGCGATTTTTTTGGTGAGTCGGTACGCGAGATCACGCTGCTCTTCAACGAGCCAAGAGGTGTTTTCTTTCACTTGGCTAAGTGATTGATCGAGCTTGAACTGCCAACGGAGCAAAATATCGTGAGAAGAGCTCGCTAAGATGAACTTCATCCATGCGTAGCCCTGTTTGAGCATGTGACGTTCAACTTCGTCTTCTTTCATCATGTCTGGTAGCGCTTTTTGCCAACCTTTCGGCCATTGTGACAACAACATCGGCCCTTGCTGAATAAGAAAACGGGCGACATCCAAACCAAACACGTTGTTCAAACACTGCTTGGGCTTTTTAAGAACCACTTGCCGCATCGCAAAACTGTGCAACGCCCCGCCAATGGTGAGCATTAACGTACTGAGCGCATCAGGAGGAAGCAGAGCCAAGCTATGGTGTGGCTTGTTAAAAGCCGTTTCTGGCACAGGCGCAAGCGCCCACTCCTCTAAACACCAAAGGTTGAAGTTTGGGTTATCTCGCCAGCCATCCAAATTAAGAAGCCAAGGCTGTTTTGGCACGATCCAGTTTTGCTCTAGGTACTGACATGGGCAGTAGTTGAACTGATGCAGCACCTGAGCCATCGGTGTTTCAGGTTTAACCACGCTTTGCGCTCCTGCGGCACCACGTGAACGTCGCGACATTCGAGCCGATCAATAGCAGTACCATAAATACTAAAATCCCGATGAGATGGTTCGCCGTTTCTTTGGTAACTTGCACCGACAAAATGCTTTTAAATTGGTTGCTTTGAGTCGTCACTCGCACCTCCGAAGATGGCACCATCACGACGCTAATGCGGTCGTAATTCAGCCCTTCAATACTGTTGTTCACCAACAATTTGATTTGAGGCACGTAAGAGTCCAATGCCACATCGGCAGCATGTTTAATAAACACCGATGCCGAAGCAGGAGTCGGACGCTCGCCTGGGCGAAGATCTTGATCTTCTAGTACCACGTGGACTCGCGCCACCAGCACACCATCAATTTGCGATAGCGTTGATGACAACTCTTGCGATTTTGCGTAAACCAAACGCGCTCTTTCCGCCAATGGCGAGGAGATTAAATCGTCTTTTGGAAACACTTCTTTTAACGTCGAGAACTGCTCTCGTGGGTAGCCTTTGCGTTTTAATGCATCAACGGCGAACGCGATTTGCGAGCTATCGACCATCAATTTTACTTTGTTGTCTTTGTCCGGTTCTTTGGTCGCCACCACGCCTTCCGATAACAAGATCGACAGCATTTCGTTGCCTTCTTTTTGGCTCACATTGGTGTAAAGCTCGGTTTGGCAACCCACCAAAAACAGCGCCAATACAAGGCAAAGCACGCGCATTTTATTCTTCATCATTACTGCGCCTTCAAAAGCGTTTCGACATTCTGTGTGGTTTTACCCACGGTTTTCGCGATCAACTCTTCTTGAAACGTGATTCGCGTTAACGCCCACTGCATTTGCAACAGTTGCGCAGGATCGTCACCGACCATTTTCATGCTGTCTTGCAGACTGCTTTTCGCGTTGTCGATGGTATTTTTTAGCTCGCTGATGTTTTCTAGCAAACCGCCTTCTAAACCGTTGTTCCCCTCCGGAATGGACATGGCTTGTTCAAAACGCTCACTCAGCCCGTCTTCGACTTGAGCATCTTGCAACTTCTCAAGGTTGGTTTGCATCACCTCGGTGTACTGTGTATTGATCATGTGTACTCCTACGACAAATCTAACTTATGGCTGTGAGTCATGATGTTCTTCACCATCGCGTTTTTTTGGATAACAAAACTCAGCTCTTCACGTACTAAATCGACTGTTGATGTCATCTCTGGCAAAGACTTTAGCTCAGCCCAACAATGCCAAAGCGCCTGTTCTTTCTGAGCGCCAAGTGGGAAGCTTTGCGCAAGCATCGCTTTTAATGCTGCTCTGTCTGTTGGCGGCTCAGCCATTAACTGGCCAGCAAAATCTCCGAGCAACTCTTGTTTCAGAACGCTCAATAATTCCGGAACGGCATCATCCGTTCCTTTGGCGCTTTTCGCCTGATGAAAGGCGTACCACAGCGCTTCTTTTTGTGTTTGAGGATCAGAAAAAACGTCCTTTAACGAAGAAAGCACGCTTTGTTTAGAGACAGTCTCTGCTTCCTTGATCGACGCATACCAATCTTTAATTGCGTTGAGTTTCTCTTCTACTTTTGTCAGCGTGTCTTTGGGAGCTGGGCGAGAAACTTCGGCCGTAGTTTCTCGCGTCATAAGCTCGCTCATTCGCTTCGCATCGTCGCGTTCATAGTGACGAACATCGGTTGAATGAGCGGGCGTTTGTCCGACAAAGCCAGGGTCGACTCTCATCCAAGATTCCTAATGTCTTGGGTGAAGCTCGCCGCAAAAGCTTGGCTTTCTTCGCTGCCTTGAGCTGCCAGTTCCATCCAACGTTCAGCTTGGCTTAGTAACCCTGCTTTTGCAGCCGCTAGCGCCGCCAAACTGATCAGGTCAGGATACGCGGTGCAAAGTGGCTCAAGTAATCGATGTGCCTCTTCGTACGCGCCTTTGTTCATCAGGCTCATCGCACGAATCATTACTACGACTTCTTCAGAGTTCGAGGTCTCCTCAAGGCAATCAGCAATCGTATTGGCCTCTTGATGGCGATGCATCCCCGTCGCCATCAAAGCAATTTCAGCCAACAGCTGGCGTAATTCTCGTTCCATGCATTACACCTTCTGCAGGATCGACTGCATTACATCTTTGATCGCACGAGTGGTGGTTGCGTTGATGTTGTATACCACCGACCATTTGTTGATAGCGTGCTGAAGTTCAGCCAGCTTAGATGGATCGTCCGCGTTGGTTTCTAGATTTTTAATGGCATCGGTGACGGATTTGTTCGCGTCTTTCGCTTGTTGCTCAAGTTTCGTTTTAACGTCATCGAGGTTTACACTGTTGGTCGCATCGTAAAATGACATAGGATTTCCCTTTATTTTTGGTTAGCTTCGTATGCTTCAATCACAACCTGTGCCGCTGTGTATGCTTCATACTGTTTTAGTAGCAATTGATACTGCTGCGGAGGACATCCCAAGTCCAACTGACGCTTTACCGCTGCCTGTGCTTGTAAGAGCTTGCTCTTAATGTTTTGCACTTCAATGCCACTTAGGTCGTTATTTAGAATCTGTTCAAGATTTGTCATGGTTTTTCTCGCCTTCGTATCCAAGTTCAATAGTGATAACGCGCCCGCCTTTCACCAGCTCAATCCCTGCTGGCGTTACGCTGGATATGCGATAACCCTGCGGAGTGCGAGCTCCTACCATGTAGCGAACGTTATCGGTAAGAATGACGTACGGCACTTGGCCAAAATTAACGCTACGAAACGGGAAGTCGATGTCCGTGCCTTTGCTGACTTTGGGAATCGATTTCAAAACCAGATACGGCTTTTCACCATACTGCTCACGAAAATCCCGAGTCACGCCGTAAAAGCGTGTAGTTTCGATGTCGTCTAATTCACCACGTACTTCAATGCGGTCACCACTTGTCACTAATTGAACTTTTTTAAGCAGCTCCGCGTTGGTGAGCAGCTCTTTTAATGTGTCCATGTACGCGCCTGCACGCTGCAGTTCGACTTTCCAAGCGACCAAACCGGGTACATCGCGTTCTAAAATTTGTTCAACTTGGTTCCATTTGCTGGCGTCATCGATGTAGCCCGTCAGCAGCAACGTGCCAGTTTCATCCCCGTTCTCGACTTTCACTTGGTGATAGCCAAGGTTACGAAGAATGAAGCGCACGCCTCTGCGGATTTCTTCCATCGTTCTTAGGTCACTTTTGTAGTTAATACCCAGAACATCGATTCTTCCCAGCAGTTGCAGTTTCTGCGTTCTGTCTTCGACATAACCTTCTAAAACCGCTTGATGAGCAGTAGCGTTCCACTCCACACGCACATCATTAAGCCCAAGCTCATTTAAAATATTGCGTACCAACACAATCGGTTCGGCTTCTGCCACAACTTCACTGTCATTGCCATTGGCTTGGCTGTACCACATGCCAGCGAATATCGCGCTTGGTATCGCGCTGCACAGCACGGCTATCAGTGCGGTTCTTTTCCAGCTTGTGCTTTGCGCAGTAACGACTGGTGCATCTTGTTTGGTTTGAGCATCCGTAACGTTGGTGACAATCAGCTCGTCTTCAACGTTACCCAGTGCAAATTTCACCACGCCAACAGAGATCACCGCGTGGCGCTCTAGCTCGATGCCCGATTCACCAACCGCTCGGTTTTCACCGTTGATGGTTACGTCCTGACATCCACGCAACATCACCGATTCACTGTCACACACTAAAGTGAAGTGATTGGCTTCTACGCCAGCATCCGATAACACAAGGTCTGCGATAAAGTCGTCGCTACCTAAAACTAATGCGCCTTCTGGCAGTGTGACTTCAACCCCGGAATGCACGCCGGATAAAATACGAATTTTCCATTGCTGCATTTCGGTTATGGCTCCTCTGAAGGGCGAACACATTCGGCCTGTGAAAGGTCACATTCCGCCACTTTGACTCGCCAGCCTACTTGCCCGGACGGCAATTGACATTGAGTTAACAGCGAGGACTTTTGCTGTGACAGTAAGTCTTGTTGGTAACGTTCTGCCTGCGTTTTTGACGTACAGCTGAATACTTCAACAACCGATTTAAATTCTGCGCTGTTGTTCGAAATGTTGTTGAGCTGGCCAATACTCGGGCGCAAATCATGCTCGTTACCTATCAACACGCTGTCGCCAATGCCATCAACCACGATTCTCGGCTCGATAATGAACATGCGAACTGTGCGGCGCGTTGTGTTGGTATTACTGCGGAACAAAGCACCTAGGTACGGAATGTCGCCCAACAGCGGGACTTTACGTAGCTGATGGCTCACTTCGTCTCGGTATACGCCACCAATGAGTAAGCTTTGCCCTTGTTTTACCGTCGCTAACGTACTGATTTCGGTTTTACGTACCGATGGGAGATCATCCACACCACCATCTGGGATCTTTGCGCCATCTTCTAAATGAAGGCTCAAGTTGATCTCTGGTCGCGTCGCGAATCTGTCGCCAACGATACGAGGCACAATACGCAACAAGGTGCCATACGTCACTTCTTCCAAAGCCGCCGTCTCTTTGCCAACCAATTTGACGTAAAACGTGCTGCTGTTGTTTAGCACCGCTTCGACGTTTTCTTGCGTGAGCAGCGTTGGTCTGGAAACGACTTGCGCACTGCCTTTCGATTCCAATAAACGAATTTGTGCCAACAAGTAGTTCAAGTTGGTCGAATCCAACAAGGACTTGAAACTCTGACCACTGCCCAATGTGACATCACCGTTATCAACGTCGCCGGTTGTTTTGATGTCGACAATGCGGTTGTTTCCAACCGATACACCCGCACGCCAATCCACACCGAGCTGACGTAAATCGTTTGCGCTGATGTCCACAATAGATAACGCAACCTCGATACGAGATTGTGGCTGATCGAGTTGAGCGACCAGCTTGCGATACAACGGCAGTCTTGCTTGGGTATCGCGAACGATGATCGCATTCAGCCCCGGCTCCGCTTCTACGGTTGCACCGCCGTGCACAGACGCAGTTTTGCCACGAGGTTTCGCTGCTTCTGCGGGTAATCCATTTACAGACGATGTTTGTACAGACGCAGAATCCGTAATTTGAGTTTGAACACCGCCAACCACACGGCTCAATACCGAAGCAATCCCCGGAACGGTAATGCTTTGGTCGCGATACGAGATACTTCTGTCCGTTGCTGAGGCATATTTAAGCGGAATGAGTTCCACAAATAGCTCATCCGTCGAGTTGGACTTTTGCAGCAATCGGCTCTCTAACGCTTCTGCGGTTTGCACCACCAACTCAACGTAACGTGGCGGCCCAGCTAGATAGACCAGCCCTTTATTTTCGGCAGCGCGCCAACCATAACGAGCATCCCAAACACCGGTAGAAATCAAGGTACTGCGAAGCTCGCGTGCGGTAAGCAGTTCCAATTGCAGCAACCGGGAGCGCGTTTCTGTCGCTTTGTAAACGTGCAGTACTGCGCCATCGAAGTACCACATCAAGTTATAAACTTGCGCTAGGTAGTCGAGAAATTCAGCTGGATTTTCTGGTGTGAATCGACCACTCACTCGGTCATTCACTTTGTCGCTCACCGACACCGATACTCGGTAGTTGGCACCAAAGTTGTTAAGCAGATCTTTCAGCGAATCGTTATCGGCATAGTAACGAAACGGTTGTTCTGGCCAATTGAGCTCTGTCGCTTGTACAGAAAACATCGGAACGACACACAGTGCGCACAATGTCATTTTGGCGGCAATGCGCCCTAGTTTTGGCATGAGAGTTCGCATTACGGTAACCACACATGATGACTGATGGTGTGATTAACACGCTCGTGTTCAAGCAATTCCATGTAGCGTTCACACACGTTGGCATGTTGCGCAAGAAGTTCTGCAAACTGCTCATTTGAAGTGTTTTCTATCATCGCTTTGCCTTGCAAAATCAATTGTTGATCAGCGTTTGTGGTGAGCACGCTTGGCGTATCTCGAAGCGTTTTTAGTGATAGCTGCATACAACGTTTTAATGCTTGTTCTTGTTGGTAATTGAGATGTTCATTGAATCGAAGTGGTAAGGCAGTTTCCCATAAGATCCATGATGAGTGCTGTTTGATTGTCAGTGTTAACTGGTCTACTTCGATGGTGTAAGCGCCATTTTCTCCGG
This sequence comes from Vibrio sp. SALL6, assembly GCF_002002385.1. Classification (NCBI taxonomy): domain Bacteria; kingdom Pseudomonadati; phylum Pseudomonadota; class Gammaproteobacteria; order Vibrionales; family Vibrionaceae; genus Vibrio; species Vibrio sp. SALL6. Next base: position 2,386 of record NZ_MQVK01000033.1, on the reverse strand, counting down.
CAATAAAAGGCCCTATCCCTAGCGTTTCCGCTAGAGATTTCATCATTTTATCTAACATATACTGCCCTATTTAAATCTGGCTGAGATGGTTACAAGCCTGACCACATTGGCCACTTTGAATATCAAAATAGTAGTGATCAACATCGCCAACGATCTGCATGTCTTTAAACCATTGCCACACTTTAGCAACGGCATTGAGGTCGTTATAAACCACGTCACATGCATCCCAGACTTCATTGAGATCCGGTGCTTGTAAACGAGCCTCAGAGCACCACGTTTTCCAATCAGAGATGAACATATCCGTCGTTGAAGTGTAGTCCGCCAGTTCTTTCAAGTTGCTTAACGACGGTTGCCACTTATCGACCAACGCTTTATGAGATTCAATTACTTGTGACTGCTGCTCGTTCAGTGTATTTAGCTGCGCTTTTAACTGCGTTTGCTGGCTCTCAATCAACGCAAGTTGTTGTTCAACAAAAATCGCGCTGGTGTCTTCACCCGATAACTTCGACCAGTACTCTTTTTGAATATCCAGCTGATTCATCAGTTGCTCCACTTTGACCGAGGCGTGCAACGCACTTTGGTCGGTTTGTCGATGAATCCATTCGGTCAACGCCAAGTAGCAACAAATGATCAGCGTTTTTGGCGTGGCCAAGTTAAAGCGAAAGCCCAATCGAGAGTTGATGTATTCGAGCCTCTGCTCAAAGGTCGCCACTCGTTGACTGTCACTTAACTGAGCGCCAATTTCTAAAAACAGACGCATGGCAAAACGGTCAATCGATGTGCCTAGTCTCAAATACGTTTTCACCAATTGGCTGGCGCACAAACTGTCCACCACACTTCTGTCCAACAAGCGTTGCAACAACGATAACTGGTCGTCATTCAGCACACCTTCACTCAACAGCTGTCGGTGATTCACGTGGACAACATTGAGATCCTGTAATGGCTGAGATGCACTCTCATATCGTGCTCCTCTTTGCAAAACAGTGACTTTCCTTTGCGTCACAATGCTGTCAGGAAAAAGCGAACGGCGTCGCCAATGCTGCTTTTTCATTTGTGTTCTTCTCCGCATCCCTTTCGAACACTCCAGAATGAAAGGGATGTAATAAATTTGAATTATTCGTTCTTACGCTGAACATAATAGAATTTTATGTCCGTCGGTGACTTTCAAAATTAGTCAGAAAATTTTAGTCATAAGTCATTTCAATTCGCGATGGCGACTTGCTCATCACCGGAACGGACCTTACTTGGCGTAGTGCCAAAGCGACGTCGATAACTTTGAGTAAAGTAAGATTGGCTGGAAAATCCCGCTTCCATTGCCACGTCGACAATGCTCATTTTGCTCGTCAGCAAAAGCTTGTGTGCGTGCAATAAGCGACGCTCACTGATCCAAGCTCTTGGAGAGATGCCATAGTGCTCATTAAAAAGCTCTTTAAAGGTTGTGAGACTGGCACCAAATTCTTGAGCATAATCCGTCAGCTTCCACTCTTTCAAATAGTGCTGCTCCATAAAGCGGCGTAAGCGGTCTGAGGTTCGGTTAGTTTGCTGCGATAGCAAGGCATAGAGGACTTCGCCCCCTTGACTGTGCAGCAATAGAATCAGCATTTCTTCGTACTTCAAACGCATGATGGCGTCTGGGTACGACTGCTCCTCCAGCGTTTTCATGCCGGAAAGCACTTGCTCAATGAGAATGTTCAAACCAAAAGAAAACAAACCCGAGTTGAGTTTGTCCACTTTTGGCAACGTCATGAGAAGATCGCTGTGTTTTTGCAGTAATTGGCTTACTAGCTCATTGCCGAACTCAATGATTGATGAGTGATAATTCCCACCCTGCGGTGAGTACTCTAATAAGTAGTCACCTTGAGAGAGAAATACCCCACTCCCGGCAACGACATCTATGGTGCAATCGCCAGTTTGAACTCGTAATTGACCATTGTGAACGACAACAATATGAGATTGGTCTGAGTGAAATACTTCGTCATGTTTTTCGTAGTGAGAAAAACTGCGAATTTTTCGCAAGCTAGAGCCGACCGTTTCTGTGTTTAGTTGGCCTGACACATCCATTTTCTACCCTTCATAATTTTTAATTTCTCTCGTGTGTAAAAGAGAAACTGTCAAAGCACTACTTTGTTTGTTGTTATTTCCTAAGCAGTACAATTTCAATTAAAGAAGCAAAGAAAAGAGCATAGAAGTTCATATCACTTACCATACCCCCCGAAATAAATAGCGAATAGCTCAGAAACTGCCATTCCTTCGAGGAATTAAGCAACCTAAGCTCAAATACAGGCTTCTGAATGAGTAGTTTTTTTATTTTCAGATAGCACTTTTACTTTCTTATAAGTCTATTTTTATTAAATAACGTTATGCTATTTAAACTCTGACTTTGTTT
>NZ_MQVK01000032.1:0-2865 GCF_002002385.1 Vibrio sp. SALL6 | reverse complement strand
AGGTTGCGACTACCGTATCAGTGTTCACTGCATCTTCAGTGATGCTTTCTACTGCATCAACCTTGATGGTTGGCGCATCGTTCACTGGATTTACTGTAACAGTTACTTTCGCTTCGTCGGTCAATTGACCGTCCGTTACGGTGTAGGTGATTTCAGCGTGGCCATTGAAGTTTTCTGCCGGAGTGAAGACGAGTTTGCCATCAACGATCTCTACTTTACCTTGTGCTTCAGGAACAGTCGCAGATTGGATCGACAACTTATCGCCATCCACATCAGTATCGTTTGACAGAACATCAATAGTAACTGCAGTGTCTTCTCGTGTCGTAGCGATGTCATCTTTCGCCACTGGCGCATCGTTGACCGGTGTCACATTGACTTCAACGGTGGTGGATTCAGACACACCGCCAGAGGTGACGATGTAGGTGAAAGTATCTTTACCGACGTAGTTATCATCTGGTGTGTAGGTCACCGTACCATCGTTGTTTACGATGACGGTACCATTTTTAGGACTATTCTCAGCGTCCAGAGACACCACTTTGTTGTCGCCTTCGAACGTGTCGTTACCTAAGACCTTGATGATGGTTGGCGTGTCTTCCACAACCGTCGCTTTGTCTGCCACGATGTCCGCCACAGGGGTAACTGTGAAGTCCACCGTTTGGCTAACACTTTCACCACTTGGGTCGGTAGCAGTAAACGTTAAGGTTTCTGAGCCGTTCCAGTCTGCCGTTGGAGTGATCGTGGCAATGCCATTGACGATCGCCACTTGGATGTTGCTGTTGCCAGAGACGCTAAACTTTAACTCGCCATCAACGTTATCCACATCGCTGAAAACGGTATTTAGATCGATGGTGTATGGCGTGAAGTCTTCTGCCAAGGTTTGATCTGCGACGTTGCTTTCAACAACAGGCGTGTCGTTTACAGCATTCACGGTGACTTTGACCGTTGCTTGGTCAGTCAGTGCGCCGTCGGTGACGGTGTAAGTAATCTCAGCGTCGCCATTAAAGTTCTCGGCCGGAGTGAAAACAAGTTTGCCATTCACCACTTCAACCGTACCCTGCTCTTTAGGAACAGAGGCTGATTCAATACTCAGCTTGTCGCCATCCACATCAGTATCGTTTGGCAGGACATCAATCGTCACTGGTGTGTCTTCGTCAGTAATCGCCGTGTCATCTTTTGCCACTGGTGCATCATTCTCTGGCGTCACATCAACGCTCACCGTGGTGGATTCCGATACCCCGCCTGACGTGACGATGTAGGTGAAAGTATCTTCACCGACGTAGTTGTCATCTGGTGTGTAGGTCACCGTACCATCGTTGTTTACGATGACGGTGCCATTTTTAGGACCATTCTCAGCGTCCAGTGACACCACTTTATCAGTGCTTTCAAACGTGTCGTTACCTAAGACGTTAATGATGGTTGGTGTGTCTTCGACTACATCCGCGCTATCAGCCTCGATGTCGACTACTGGTGCAACCGTAAAGTCCACCGTTTGGTTAACGCTTTCACCGCTTGGGTCTTTAGCTGTAAACGTAATTGTCTCTTTGCCATTCCAATCCGCTGTCGGAGTGATTGTGGCGACGCCATTCACAATAGAAATTTGGATGCTGTTATTGCCAGAGACTGAGAATTCTAGCGAGGAATCAGAATCTTTGAATACTTCATTCAAGTCGATCGTGTATGCATCGAAATCTTCCGATAACACTTGGTCTGCAATGGCATTTTCAACAGTCGGTGCATCGTTAACACGATTCACAACCAAACTGTCACTATCGCTAGCCGTTGGATTTACACCATCCGATACTGACGCGCTGACAGTCAGATCTTTAAGGTTAAGTTCATCATTGTTAACTGCATCGACGCCTGCTTGAGTCAACTTGACTTCATTGCCAACCAACACGAAGTAACCGTTTGAGTTATTTTCTAAAGAAACGGCTAATTGGTCTTCAGGCGTGTCAGTATCGCGAACCGTTAAGGTTGCGACTACCGTATCAGTGTTCACTGCATCTTCAGTGATGCTTTCTACTGCATCAACCTTGATGGTTGGCGCATCGTTTACTGGATTTACTGTAACAGTTACTCTCGCTTCGTCGGTCAATTCACCGTCCGTTACAGTGTAAGTAATTTCAGCATCACCATTGAAGTTCTCGGCCGGAGTGAAAACAAGTTTGCCATTCACCACTTCAACCGTACCCTGCTCTTTAGGTACAGAGGCTGATTCAACACTCAGCTTGTCGCCATCCACATCAGTATCGTTTGGCAGGACATCAATCGTCACTGGTGTGTCTTCGTCAGTAATCGCCGTGTCATCTTTTGCCACTGGTGCATCGTTGACCGGTGTCACATTGACTTCAACGGTAGTGGATTCAGACACACCGCCAGAGGTGACGATGTAGGTGAAAGTATCTTTACCGATGTAGTTATCATTTGGTGTGTAGGTCACCGTACCATCGTTGTTTACGATGACGGTACCATTTTTAGGACCATTCTCAGCGTCCAGAGACACCACTTTATCTTTGCCTTCAAACGTGTCGTTACCTAAGACGTTAATGATAGTTGGTGTTTCTTCGAACACATTCGTGCTGTCAGCCTCGATGTCGACTACTGGTGCAACCGTGAAATTCACCGTTTGGCTAACGCTTTCACCGCTTGGATCGGTGGCGGTAAAGGTCAACGCTTCTGAGCCGTTCCAGTCTGCTGTTGGTGAAATGGTAGCAACACCATTCACAATAGAAATTTGGATGCTGTTATTGCCAGAGACTGAGAATTCTAGCGAGGAATCAGTATCTTTGAATACTTCATTCAAGTCGATCGTGTATGTATCGAAATCTTCCGATAACACTTGATTTGCAATGGCATTTTCAACAG
>NZ_MQVK01000031.1:0-193737 GCF_002002385.1 Vibrio sp. SALL6 | reverse complement strand
AATAAAATCTTTATAAAACAGTAATATAAGTTAAATGCAAACCTTTTCATTGACCGTTTTTGGGTGTGATCTAAGACTTGTTTTGAAACTAAATTTCGTAACTGTGTGGAAAGTTTGAGGGTCATCAATATATATTTAGAGCCGGAAAATATAATGCAGTTGTGGTTACATTTTCATTGGGTGCTAACCTTTAGGCTACGGGGGTGTGCCGTTAGTGCCCAAATAATACTTATAAATTTATCAGGAGCATAAACATGTTTAAGAACCTTTTTGCTAACCTGCAAAAAGTTGGTAAGGCGCTGATGCTTCCAGTATCAGTTTTACCAGTTGCAGGTATTTTACTAGGTGTTGGTGCTGCCCACCTAAGCTTTATTCCAGAGATCGTTTCGAACCTTATGGAACAAGCTGGTGGTTCAGTATTCGGCCAAATGGCACTTCTATTCGCTGTAGGTGTTGCACTAGGCTTCACAAACAACGATGGTGTAGCTGGTCTAGCTGCAATTGTTGGTTACGGCATCATGACTGCAACACTAGGTGTTATGGCTGGCGTAATGGGCGTTGAAAAAATCGATACAGGTGTACTAGGTGGTATCCTTGTCGGTGGTGTTGCTGCTTGGGCATTCAACCGTTTCTTCAAAATTCAACTTCCAGAATACCTTGGCTTCTTTGCTGGTAAGCGTGCAGTGCCAATCATCACTGGTTTTGCAGCGATCATCCTTGGTGTAATTCTTTCTGTAATTTGGCCACCAATCGGCGGTGCAATCTCTGCATTCTCTGACTGGGCTGCGCACCAAAACCCACAACTAGCATTCGGTATCTACGGTGTTGTTGAGCGTTCACTAATCCCATTCGGTCTACACCACGTTTGGAACGTACCTTTCTTCTTCGAAGCTGGTACTTGTGTTAACGCAGCAGGCGAAACTCAACACGGCGTTCTAACTTGTTACCTAGTTGCTGATGAAGCATCTCGTGCTGCTGGTAATGGCTTCGGTCAGCTAGCGGGTGGTTACATGTTCAAGATGTTCGGTCTACCAGCTGCAGCAATCGCAATTGCTCACTGTGCTAAACCTGAAAACCGCGCGAAAGTAATGGGTATCATGGCGTCAGCTGCTCTGACTTCATTCCTAACAGGTATTACTGAGCCAATCGAATTCTCATTCCTATTCGTTGCTCCTGTTCTATACGGTATCCACGCTCTACTAGCTGGTTCTGCATACATCGTTGCTAACACTCTAGGCTTTGTACACGGTACATCTTTCTCTCATGGTCTGATCGACTTCCTAGTTCTATCTGGTAACGCTCAGAAGATGGGTCTGATGATCGCTGTTGGTCTAGTTTACGCAGTAATCTACTACGTAGTGTTCCGTGCAGTAATCACAGCTCTTGACCTAAAAACTCCTGGTCGTGAAGATGAAACTGAAGAAGCTGCGGCGACTTCTAGTTCAGACATGGCAGGTGAGCTTGTTGCAGCATTCGGCGGCAAAGCAAACATCACTGGTCTAGACGCATGTATCACTCGTCTACGTGTTGCTGTTGCAGATACTGCTGCGGTTGACCAAGACAAACTAAAACAACTTGGCGCTGCTGGTGTTGTAGTTGTTGCAGGTGGTGTTCAGGCTATCTTCGGTACTAAGTCTGACAACCTAAAAACTGAAATGGATGAGTGGATCCGTAACCACGGTTAATCCCCAACATTCATTGTTTTGAAAGGAGGCTAAGGCCTCCTTTTTTGTTTTTTGGATATTGCTGAATAACTTATTATCTATTGCCTACCTGCCTGACTTTCTTGCCTATATTTTTTGCCTATTGGTTTCATAAGTACGGCCTAGGCTCACCTTATTGAACCTTGTGATCTCAAACTCATCTTTACTTTTGTCGGCTTTTTCGTACAAATCGTTTACTCGCTGATGACATAACAAATATTGAACATGTTTGAATTATGCACGATGTTTTTTAAGAATTGATAACGTGTATGAAGAATAAAATTATCTTAGCAGTGGGTCTTATTTCTAGCTCGGCAATGGCGGCTAACGAGCCTGCTAATCTGTCTGTCGGTATGGCAGTAGACCAGCAATTGAGCGTGGTTGTGGAAGTTGACAACAAGTATCGAGGTATCATTGGCAACGATGGCATGGCGTTCGACTATATCGCGAAGCGTGGTGCGTTTGACCAGAATATGCCAATCACTTGGTATGTCGGGGTTGGTGGCTGGTATGAGTGGGATGACGAATTTGGTATTCGTGTTCCACTTGGCGTGAACTGGGACCTATCGAAAGGGTGGGACGTTTATGCGCAGATCCATCCTGAGCTCGATCTCTATAAAGGCCCTGACTTACAGTTGGGTGGGGCAGTTGGTGTGAAATACAGCTTCTAGCTCTCAAATAAAAAATGCCGGCATAGATGCCGGCATTTTGTGTCTGATTAAGACGGAATTTCAATCTTACTGTTTGTTCATCGCACGTTTAATGCAGATAGCTGCACCACCCCAAGTGATGCCCAAACCAAGAACCATCATAATGATTGCGCTAACGGTCATTTTACTGCCTCCTTGCGGTTTGCTGCGTTGATAAGTAAGCCAAAGATAAAGAGTGCGGCAATGATTGCCCAACCTAGAGTTAGATCGTAGCCACCATAGCCTTCTGTAAATAGAGCATAAAGCTTAGTTGCCAAGATGATTGCTAACATGATTGGTGTTACAAAGCGTAAACAAATCTCAAACCATTGGCCGATAGAGAAATCAGAACGCTCATTCACGTAGCCGCGTACTTCTGGTACACGATTTAGCAACCAAGCCATCAATACGATTTCAATCAAGCCACCAACCATAATACCAACGTTGTTTGCAAAGTGATCGACTAAGTCTAGTAGCAATAGGCCACCGTTGGTCGCAAATGCCATCGACACAACAAAGCCAGTGCCGATTACCACATTTGCTGCTTTCTTACGGCTCCACTTTAACTTATCGATAATGGCTGACGTCACGGCTTCCATAATCGAAATATGTGAACTTAGACCGGCCACAACAAGCGCAAAGAAGAACAGCGGGCCAAGAATGTAAGGCGCTGGCAATAGGTTAATTGCCGCAGGTAACGTCACAAAGGCAAGGCCTACGCCGGCAGATACAACTTCTGTTAGTGGTTTACCTTGCTCTTGAGCCATGTAACCCAATACAGAGAAGATCATGATACCTGCAAGGATAGAGAAACCACAGTTGATCAGTACGGTCATAAAGGCGTTGTTTGTGATGTCAGACTTCTCAGGTAAGTAGCTTGAGTAGGCCAACATGATTGCAAAGCCGATACTTAGGGTAAAGAAGATTTGACCATACGCGGCAGCCCATACTTTTACGTCCCAAATCTTGCTGAAATCGGGTTCGAACATATAGTTCACACCATCGAGTGCACCGGGTAGGAATACCATGCGACCGATCAGAAATAGAACCATCAAGAATAGGATTGGCATCATGATTTTTGATGCGCGTTCGATGCCGGACTTAACGCCACTTGCAATGGCAATGTAAGTAACAGCCCAAGCAATGGTCATCGCTATAGCAATTTTCCATTGAATACCGCCTAAGTTTGTTGGTGAGTTATCACCTAACTTTAGGTATTCGCTAAAGAAAAACGCGTTAGTGTCGGTTCCCCAACTTTGAGTAAACGACATACCAAAGTAAGAGATAGACCAACCAATTACCGCAACATAGTAAACGGCAATAACAGCAGCAACGCCAACTTGGAACCAGCCAAGCCATTCAAACTTCGAATGGATTTTTGCTAGTGTTTTCGGCGCTGAACCACGGTATTTTTGTCCCATACTGAACTCAAGGATCATGAATGGGATACCGGCAGTGATCATGGCAAAAAGGTAAGGAATAAAAAATGCGCCGCCACCGTTTTCGTAAGCCATGTATGGGAAACGCCAAATGTTACCCAATCCGATGGCTGACCCGACTGCTGCTAAGATGAATCCTGCACGGGATCCCCATTGTTCTCGCTTCATATCTGACTCCTATACGACTCCCTAAGGAATGAAGCTCTCTCAGTTGATCTGCAATCCCTGCTAAATTGTTAAAAGAAAGGACAACTGTTATCCGTCAGTTTTATGATCCTAAATTCTAACTTGTCATTAATTTGCAGAGTTATGTTTTGCCTAACGTAAGAGAAGTTAGAGATTAACTCTTATTATGTTGATGTGTGTTTGATAAAACTGAAATATTTATCTGTTTTCGTTATTCAGACTAACTTCTAATAATACAGAGCGCAATAGATTCTAAATGTTAACAGTAGTGTTTTGTGTGGTTTTAATGTTGTTAAATAGTGAGAAAATAGGTGATCTGAAAGGTTGGTTAGGCGGTTTAGTGAAATAAATGACTGCTATATTGCTATTTGAATGGTCTTATGGACTATTTTTATCATTTAGGGCGTACGACTATCTTTTGCACACCCTATAGATAATGTTCCGGTTAATTTGCCTCAGTTAAAAGCGAAAACTAAAGCCTACGTTTGACTGAAATTGGTTCATCCAATCAGTATCGAATTTGATGATGCAGCTTGAACCATCAGATGGCAACGTACATGCACCAGATGTGTCATTATCTACGACCGTACCTAACCAGCGTACTTGTGCCGTTAGAGCAAAGTTTTTTGAAAATGCGTACTCTAACCCAGCAAAAGCACTGGCAGAAAAACCGTATTTTTTATCAGCCCAGTCGACGTCGGTGTAAGACCCGCCAACCCCCAACCCTACATAGCTTTGCCAACCTTCAGCGAGGGGATAGTAAATACTGCTTTGGAATTGTAAATAATGGATATCGGCGGAGTTCGACAACTCTTTGAGCTCTGTCGGTTGTGCAGAATAGAAAAGGCCGATTTTTCCCATTTCAAAAGGTGTTTCTATTGATAAGGCGTAACTGAGGGCAGGGTCTATGTCATAGGTGTTTTTGTTTTCATCTTCGACTTGCCCGCCGCCAGTAAAGCCAATAAATGGGGTTACGATAACATTTGCTTGCGCGCTCAATGCGCAGCTCATTAACATGCCCCCAACTAGCCAACTGAGTTTATTCTTCATGTCCTATCTCCTTATTATGACTAAGCTAATTGTGATGGCTTAGTCAAAATCGCGCGACTAAATTAACCAAATCTTGAACATGTTTCACACTGGTGTTATTAATTTGTTACAGGTCAAGGAGGCGTTTATGGAACACGATCTAAAATCCGCACTAATCATTGTCGTCAGTGTTTTCGCAGTGCTTTTGTCGTTCGGAATTATTGCGATTACGACGGCCTAACAATAAGCATCAGAAAACTGGCGTGAGCCGATGATACGTAACAGCGGTATAATCACCGAAAGCCATACAGAGCTCGATATAGAAGTTTATGAGCACTTTAGACATGGCAAAACTGCTCTAGTCACACAAGGAGGAGGGCAGCGAGGGATTTTTACCGCTGGAGTGTTGGACGCACTACTCCTTTCTAATTTCGATCCTTTCGATGAGTTTTACGGCACTTCTGCCGGTGCTCTAAACCTTTGCTCGTATTTATGTCGTCAACATGGCATGGGTAAAGCGTTCATTACCGAACTGACTACTTCTCCTGAGTTTTTTAATCTTTTCCGCTACATTCGTAAGCAACAATACTTGAGTCTTGAGTGGGCGCTAGAAAGAATCCAAGATTTTCCTTACAAACTGGATCTCGATTTAGGGCGTAAGACCTTGGCTGGAAGAGGGGCGTTTGCAGCCGTTACGAACGTGGAAAATTTATCCGATCAGTATTTGCCGATTCTTGGTGACGATTGGTTCCACACCATGCTAGCCACTTGTGCGATTCCTAAGTTGTACCACGGCCCTGTCGATGTAAATGGGCAAAAGTTTGTGGATGGTGGTGTTTCCGCCTCGATTCCGGTTCAAGAAGCGTGGCGACAAAATGCGCGCAACATTATTGTGATTCGCACAGAACCCTTCTCTGAGATAGAGGCGAGGGCGCAAAGTGAAATCGGAGACGTGCCAGTAGAATGGTATCGCGAATCCATAAACTCGGTGCAGCAATCTTGGCAACAAAAAGTCAGCCAATGGAAGTCTGACTGGACGTCTTTCTTCCAACAAAAAATTAATACTGCGCACCAGTCTAAGTTAACTGGGAAAATGCTTCTCAACGGTGGTCGTTGGTTATTTGGTGCTGATAATTTGTATCGATTAAGCCATTTGATTGGTGAGAATTTTGATTCTGGCTTGGCCGATATGCTGATGATTCACTATCAGACCTTTGAGCTAACGCAGGCGTTTTTATCAAACCCACCGGACGACACGTTTATTTTGCAAATTGCGCCCAAAGAGGGCTTGAAATCTTCTTCACTCCTGAGTGAACCAGAAGCGTTAGAACATGATTATCAATTGGGCTTGCAAGCCGGGTTTAATCTGGTTCAGTTATACGATCAACTGAATATGGACCTTGAAGGTAGAGAAAGCGCTTAAGCTAGCGTAAGTCACCTAAGCGATAAACAAAAAAGGGCTCCACTGGAGCCCTTAGCATTTCTATTACGTTAGACTGGCAGAATACGCATGCAGTTGGTTGAACCAACGACGTCCATCACGTCACCTTGAGTGATGATCACTAAGTCACCTTCATGTAGGTAACCTTGATCTTTGAGGCTGGAAATTGCGGCTTGAGCGGTTGGTAAGCCCGCATCGCATTTCGCATCAAAGTACACTGGCGTCACGCCACGATATAACGCTGCGCGGTTGAGCGTCGATTCGTTACGCGATAAAGCAAAAATCGGCAAACCCGAGCTTAGGCGTGACATCATCAAAGCAGTTCTTCCTGACTCTGTTAATGCAATCATCGCTTTGATGCCTTCCATGTGGTTCGCTGAGTACATGGTTGCCATTGCAATGGTCTCTTCTGCTGTTTCAAAGGTGCGGTCGAGACGGTAGGTCGATAGACTTGCTTCAGACATCTTTTCTGCGCCAATACAGACATCCGCCATTGATTTCACGGTCTCTACCGGATATTGACCGGCAGCGGTCTCTCCAGACAGCATCACGGCATCGGTGCCATCCAAAACGGCGTTTGCTACGTCCATGACTTCTGCACGCGTTGGCATTGGGCTATTGATCATCGATTCCATCATTTGAGTTGCAGTAATGACAACGCGGTTCAAACTGCGAGCTCGACGAATGAGTTTTTTCTGAACACCGATCAGCTCAGGATCGCCAATCTCAACGCCTAAATCGCCGCGAGCGACCATCACGACGTCAGAAGCTAGGATGATATCGTCAATCGACTCGCTCGTGGCGACGGTTTCTGCACGTTCTACTTTTGCGACGAGTTTTGCTTCTAAGCCGGCATCCCGGGCCAAGCGTCTGGCATAGTGCATGTCCTCGCCATTGCGTGGGAAAGAAATGGCCAAATAGTCGACCTTAATTTCTGCGGCTGTGATGATGTCAGCTTTGTCTTTTTCCGTGAGCGCATCGGCTGATAAGCCACCGCCTTTTTTGTTGATGCCCTTGTTGTTGGATAATGGACCACCAACGGTCACACGGGTATGGACTTTATTTCCTTCTACGCTGGTGACTTGCAATTGAACTCTGCCATCATCAAGCAGTAGAATGTCGTTCGGTGAAACATCTTGAGGCAGTTCTTTGTAATCCAAACCAACGGATTCTTGGTTCCCTTCGCCTTTTGGTAAGTCGCTATCTAGTGTGAATTTATCGCCGACTTTGAGTGTGATTTTACCGTCTTTAAAGGTCGAAACACGAATTTTAGGTCCCTGTAAATCGCCAAGAATGGCAACCTGACGTCCTAATCTTGCGGCAATCGCGCGTACTTTTTTAGCGCGTTGAATGTGGTCTTCACTTGTACCGTGAGAAAAGTTCATACGAACGACGTTCGCACCAGCTTTAATGATCTCCTCCAGTACATTGTCTTTATCAGTTGAAGGGCCAAGAGTGGTGACAATTTTCGTTCTTCTTAATTTGGAAGTCATAAATTCTCCGAAGAATGCAGGTGTAGGACAAGGTAACTCAAATTTTATTCTTACTTAATCTAACCACTGTCGAGGTCAGTATTTTCTAAGCTCGATGCCAGTTAGGTATAAGTATATGCACAGATTGTTTGCATGAAGAGTGACACTCGCTAAAACAGACGGATAATACATAGAGGACTAACGAGTTAGCGAAAACCTCTTTGTAGGGATGCTCTGTGGTCGCTTATGTTGCTCTCCTAATTTGAAGAATAAAATAAGTTATTTTTCAAACAATTTAACAGGAGTAGATTTCCCGTTATTTGATTGAATACACAAACAAACATGTTTATACGTGATGCTTGTCACGGGGATTTATTAATTCACTTCACAATTACTTCGCAAAGTAAAAAAATTGTCTCGTTATAGAATTTCGGAGTGCAAGATGTACATGGCTCAACCGGGCCATATTGATCATATCAAACAGGTCAATGCTGGTCGTGTATATAAACTTATTGACCTAAAAGGTCCAATTTCTCGAATTGATTTGTCGAAGCAAAGTGAGCTTGCGCCTGCGAGTATCACCAAAATCACTCGAGAATTAATCGAAGCACACTTGATTCATGAAACTACCGTACAAGAGGCGACAAGTCGTGGTCGTCCTGCCGTAGGCCTACAAGTTAACAACGAAGGTTGGCAGTTTCTGTCGATGCGTTTAGGTCGTGGCTATCTGACTATTGCTCTGCATGAGTTGGGTGGCGATGTCTTGATCGATACCAAAATCGAAATTCATGAACGTGACCAAGACGATGTTCTTGAGCGTCTGCTCTACGAAATTGACGATTTTTTTCAGACGTATGCCGATCAGCTCGATCGTGTTACTAGCATCGCGATTACGCTTCCAGGCCTTGTAAACTCTGAGCAGGGCGTGGTGCTACAAATGCCTCACTATAACGTCGAAAACCTTGCTTTGGGGCCAGAGATTTACAAAGCGACGGGTTTGCCGGTCTTTATTGCCAACGATACGCGTGCTTGGGCTTTAGCTGAAAAGCTCTTTGGCCATTCCCAAGAAAACGACAACTCTGTTCTTATTTCGATTCACCATGGTTTAGGCGCCGGTATCATTCTTGATGGGCGAGTTCTTCAAGGCCGCCACGGTAATATTGGTGAACTAGGGCATATTCAAATTGATCCCAACGGGAAGCGATGTCACTGTGGCAACATTGGTTGCTTAGAAACGGTTGCCAGCTCGCAAGCGATTCGTGAAGAAGTGGTAAGACGCATCTCTGAAGGTGAAGCTTCTATTCTCGCGGCTCAAGAAGAGATGAGTATCGAAAGTATCTGTGAAGCCGCGGCAAATGGCGATCCTCTCGCGGTTGATGTGATTGAAAAATTGGGACGCTATTTAGGTTCTGCAATTGCTATCGTGATCAACTTGTTTAACCCAGAAAAGATTTTGATTGGTGGGGTAATTAACCAAGCGAAAGAGGTGCTTTATCCAGCCGTTCGCCGTTGTATTGAAGAACAAAGTTTGCCTGTTTATCACCAAGATCTTGAGCTGGTGGAATCTCGCTTTTATAAACAAGCGACGATGCCGGGCGCTGCGCTGATAAAACAAGCTCTGTATGATGGGCAGTTGTTAATGAAGGTGGTGGAAGGTTAATCACTTCTTTCTATCTTTAATTTGATTTAGGGTGTGGCTCAAGAGCGCACCCTTTTTTGATCTTAAAAAGCCATCAAATGACGAATCTGAGCAGCAGTGCATTGCTATGTGCACGTCATTGATGTAATTTGCACTTATATCTAATTTGGCTCATGATGTTAAACGTATCAAGCTAACGTATTGAGTTTACTTAGATATCTATACACTCATTAAAAAACGTCGCCTTGTATTCTCAGCAAGGTTTCCAATAAAGAGTGAAAAATAATCGTTCAGAATTTAGGTAGTAGTATGTCCGGAGTTTTAAATACGGTTGATCAGCGTACGAACTTAGTGGGTGAAAACCGACTGGAACTTTTGCTGTTCACGTTAAACAGTCGTCAGTTATTTGCGATTAATGTGTTCAAAGTGAAAGAGGTGATAAAGCTTCCGCCGTTGACTAAGCTGCCTGGCTCACACTACAACATCCGTGGTGTTGCTTCTCTTCGAGGTGAGGCCGTACCTGTGATTGATTTACGTTGTTCGATTGGTTTTCCTCCTCTTCGTGGAGAAGCGGAAGAAGAAAACTTGATCGTGACGGAATATAACCGTTCGGTGCAGGGTTTCCTTGTTGGTCCGGTACGTAACATCATCAATACCGCATGGACTGAAATTCAGCCGCCGCCATCGACTTCTGGACGCTCTAACTACCTCACAGCTATTACCCAAGTGAAAGATGGTGATACTTCTCAAATCGTTGAGATTATTGACGTTGAGAAAGTGTTGGCGGAAATCGTTCATTATGATGTCACTATCTCAGAAGATATCTTAGATCACGACTTATCGCAGTCGATGGTTGGACGTAACGTTCTTATCGTAGACGACTCTTCGACAGCAAGAAACCAAGTACGTGACACCCTTTCTCAATTGGGTATGAACATCATCGAGTGCCGAGATGGTTTAGAGGCATTAACGGTGCTCAAACGTTGGTGTGATGAAGGTCGTGATGTTGAAAAAGAGCTGTTAATGATGATCACGGACGCTGAAATGCCAGAGATGGATGGTTACAAATTGACTCACGAAGTCCGTAGCGATCCTCGTATGTCGAAGTTGTTCATCACATTGAACACGTCACTCAGCGGTAGCTTTAACGAGGCGATGGTGCAAAAGGTAGGCTGTGATCGTTTTATCTCAAAATTCCAGCCAGATTTGTTAGTTGAAGTAGCACAAGATCGTTTGCGTCAGGTGCTTTCTACAAACGCCTAACTCATCAATGAATGTAAACAAAGGGAGGGTAACCTCCCTTTGTTGTATCTACTCATTCTTAATGGAAGTCACGAGACTTACTCTGCAAGTTGGATAAGTAATGAGTACAGTCAATCAATTTACCCGCAATGACGTGGATGACTTCTCCCTCTCGTTCCAAAATACCTTTTACCATCAATATTTTTGAGGTGAGGTAAGCTTGCTTTTGCGCTCTTGCCGTCGCACTCCATACCACAACGTTAATGTTGCCAGTGTCATCTTCTAAGGTGAAAAATGTAACGCCTGCTGCAGTGCCTGGGGACTGCCTTCCGGTGACGACACCTGCCACAGTCACAAGCGATTTATGCTCTTTATCAACCAATTGCTTCATACGCGTAAAGCGAGGAAGTATTCCCGCTTCTTCTAGCAGAGTAATTGGGTGTCGATTCAGCGAAAGACCTGTACTGGCATAGTCTTCAATAAGGCTTTCATATTCAGATGGCTGTGCTTGATAGCCAACGCTTGGCTCTTCGATATGATGAAACAAAGGCAAATCAGACAGTGAATCCATTGCTGCCCAACGTGCGTTATAACGGTTACCCGATAAGATCTGAAAGGCATTTGCAGAAGCTAATAATTCGATATCACGACGACTTCTCAAGATTTGTTTGACCTCTTGTATTGAGTGATAGCCCGTTTTTGGTCGTCGTTCGACTAAGCTAGTCGCGCCTTCCTCATTAAAGCCCTTAACCAATCGAAAGCCCAGTTGCACACCAAGTCGGCCATTGGGGCGTTGAATCAAATGATGTTGGTAATAGGAATGATTGACACAGATAGGCAGAACTTCGACGCCGTGACGACGAGCGTCTTGCACCAATTGAGAAGGGCTGTAAAACCCCATTGGTTGGCTGTTTAACAGTGCCGTATAAAACTCTGCGGGATAGTAGTATTTTAGCCATGCCGAGCAATACGCCAAAACGGCGAAAGACGCTGAATGACTTTCTGGAAATCCGTATTCACCAAAGCCACAAATTTGTTCAAAAATGCGCTCCGCAAATGCTAAGTCGTAACCTCGCTCTTGCATGCCATTGAGCAGCTTAGGCTTAAACTTGGCTAAATCACCATTCTTTTTCCATGACGCCATGGCTCGACGAAGTTGATCAGCCTCGCCACCACTAAACCCCGCAGCGACCATGGCAAGTTTGATGACTTGTTCTTGGAATATAGGCACGCCCATGGTTCTTTCTAAAACGCTTTTCACTGCTTCTGATGGATAGCTGACAGGCTCTTCACCGTTGCGCCTTTTCAAAAACGGGTGAACCATGTCGCCTTGAATCGGCCCTGGGCGTACGATCGCGATTTGAATAACTAAGTCGTAATAACAAGCTGGTTTTAAGCGAGGCAGCATGCTCATTTGCGCGCGAGATTCGATTTGAAAAACGCCAACGGTGTCTGCTTTTTGGAGCATGCGATATACATGAGGATCATCTTGTCGGCGAGTGATCTCAGCAATTGAAAGTGATCGCTGATGGTGTTTCTCAATTAATTGAAAGCATTTACGGATAGCATTGAGCATCCCGAGCGCCAATACATCGACTTTCAGAAGCTCTAAGCTTTCGAGATCGTCCTTATCCCATTGAATGATAGTTCGATCTTCCATTGCTGCATTTTCAACGGGCACCAATTCATATAATGGACCCGATGAAATCACGAAGCCGCCGACATGCTGAGAAAGATGACGAGGAAAACCAATAATCTCGTTCACCAGTTGGATAAACTGCTGACCTTTGAGCGATTCCGGTTGCAAACCAAGCTCAATAATTTGTGCTTGCCAACCTTGGCTACGATCTCGGCGGTTAACATTTTTGATGAAAAAATCCAATTGGGTCTCTTCAATACCTAACGCTTTTCCGACCTCACGTACCGCACTTTTGAAGCGATAACTGATCACTGTTGCGGCAAGAGCGGCACGCTCACGCCCGTATTTTTTATAAATGTATTGAATGACTTCTTCACGGCGCTCGTGTTCGAAGTCAACGTCGATATCTGGTGGCTCTTTGCGTTCCTTACTGATAAATCGTTCGAACAAGACGGAGATTTGTCTTGGATCGACGGCGGTGATTTCTAAGCAGTAACACACGACGGAATTCGCCGCTGATCCTCGGCCTTGATAAAGAATGCCTTGCTGTTTAGCAAACATGACGATGTCATGAATGGTTAAAAAGTAATAATGGTACTTGAGGTCTTCTATCAACCTCAGTTCGTTTTCGATGGTTTGGTTGATGTCCTCCGGCACGCCTTCAGGAAAGCGACGCTCTTTACCTTGTTCCACCAACATTCGTAAGTAAGAATTTGGTGTATAGCCATTAGGAATCAGTTCTGTAGGGTATTCGTATTTCAGATCAGACAATTTGAATTCGCACAAATCCGCGATGTACTTACTTTCCTCTAGCCACTCTGGTTTGTAGATACGAACCAACTTATTCAGTGGTCGTAATGCGCGTTCAGCATTAGAAAGACGTTCAAAGCCCAGCTTATCAACACTGCAACCATGTTTAATGGCGGTGAGTATATGTTGTAAAGGCAGGCGCTCAGCCGTGTGCATGAGTACGCCGCCACAAGCTGTAATAGGCAGTTGCAATTCGTGAGCTAGCTTCTCGCAGTGATTTGTGTAGGCATCATCGTCGCCACCAAGATGACGTTGAATCGCAACCCATAGTCGATTGTTATGGTGTTGATTGAGCCAGCGCCCCCAGTAATGGTCACTCGCTTGATGGGCAGGAAGCCACAATACTAAGCAGTGACGAATCGACATCAGATCCCACTCAGAAAGCTGATAGCTGCCTTTTTCGCTGCGTCGTCTCGTGTTAGTGATGATACGGCACATCTCAGCATAAGCTTTACGGCAGGGGCAAAGTAGGACTATTTGGCACTCTTCGTTGAGCCAGAACATGCTGCCGACGATCTGTTTGATATCAAGTTTATGCTGCTCAATCGTTGCATGGGCTTTGACCACGCCAGCGACCGAGCACTCGTCAGTAATCGCGATGGCATGGTAGCGATAAAAAGCCGCTTGCAACACAAGCTCTTCTGCATGAGAAGCGCCAGTGAGGAAAGAGAAATTAGACTGACAAAATAATTCTGCGTAACTCATAACGACTCAACAAAAATAGCCATGAAGAAACCAATGTTTATGTTGATCGCGAAATACCCATAACCAGCGACCTTGCTTGGTATGAGCAATGTAGTAATCGCGCATAATTTCGTCGCCATCCCACCATCCGGATACGATTCGTTCTGGTCCATGCACCAGCGATACTTGCTCTTGTAGAGCAATGGGGGCAGGCAGTTGCATTGCTGGGCGCAGCAAATCTGGGATGCTATGAGTGGGTACGTCTGGCTCATCGGCTAGTCGGTATTGGCTGGCTTTCTCCGGTCTTGGGTCGCAGGCAATATCTGGTTTGAGCACTGCACTTTTCCCAAGTTTAGCTTGGAGTAAAGAGAGCAGTTCTAACGCATTCATCTGTCCTTTTGGCCCAGAAAAAAGATCTCGCGCAGCACTTAAAGGCTCACCCTGACGAACAACTTTGAGTGTCAAACCGACCACCGCTCCATTAAGCGTGAGCGACTCTAAGCTCAAACTCGCCAGTTGTTGCCAGCGATGGCATAGATAATCGCCTTGAGCTGAGGTGAGCTGAAGATGCTGCTCGTGTTTATCGCGTTGATGGAGCGTTAAGCGAAGTTCAAAGGCGACTTTGTCTCGCAATTTTAGAAAGGTTTCGAGTTGGCGAAGGAGCTTTGCTAACGGTTTTTCAATCCATTGAACGTTTTCGATCTCAAACAGTAACTCCAAATACACTTGGAACGACTCGGTTGGATGGTAAAAGTCGACAGGGTGTTTGAACTGACCAGTAAGACGTCCGACGTAGTTGACTAAATCAATATCAAAACGGCGAGCGATGTCTTGCAATGGCAATTCCAGTAACCCTTGCAGCGTTGTTGTGCCCACTCGTTGGAGTTTTTCAACATTGGAGGGCGATAAATCGGTTAGGGTTAATGGCAACGAAAATAAAGCTTTTTGGATAAAAGCTTTATCTTCGCTAAGCACATTCGCACCAGATAACGCCATCAATTTAGCGGAAAAAGGTGAGAAGCCACAACCAAACTGAAAGCTCAATTTTAGTTCATCTAAATGAGTTCGGATTTTATTCCAATAGTTTTGTAATCCTTCATAGAGATTAAGCATTGGCGTCGCACGCAGCAAAATACCTTGGTTTGGCATCAATACGACATCAGAAGTGACCAAATACATCCATTGAGCCACCTCTTGCAACTTATTCCACTCCGTTTGTGGGTGGTAAGGATGTACTTGCAAGTCATGGCACAAAGACGCAGCACTGCCTAAGCCCATATTTGGCTTAATACCTTGCTGCTCGGCCGTCTCGTTGTATTGAATAATCCGGCAGCGTTGACTTTCGACAATGACGACCGGGTGCTCTTGGTTGTTGCCAAACAGCGCATCCAACTGTAGGCGAGGGAAGTGCAAGTAGATCCACAAAACCATGTGATTATCCTTGATTCGCCAATGGGAAGTTCACCACAGTCGATGGGATATGAGTCATCACTGGCATCACCAACTGCGGGTAATCATGTTGAAAGTCGATATTGATACTGCCTTTGTTCCAGCCCCCTTTGCGTTTCAATACTTCCACATTTACGCCTTGTTCATGACCTTGCAGCTTTAAGCTCAATGACACAGGTAGGGACAAGCGATTTGCCATGCTCGGTTTGAGCATAAAAAGCGGACAAGCGCCTTGTTCACTGGCAACCTGTAAGCGTTTTACTTGGTGGATTTCTAGTTCGTCTTGCCATAGCAATACGTTGGCACAAACACCACTTTTCAGACACTGTTCTGCGGCCCACAAAGCATCTCGATGATGTGTAGGATTTACGACCCAAACTTGGTTTATATCTAAGCCAATATTGTGTAGAAACAGCGAATTCATTAACGCTGGAGGCTGAATGAATGCGGTTACCCCTCTCGAAAGAGACGCTTTTAGATATGGAGCGAGTAAACGCAGTTCACCAATACTGCCTACGGATTCCATCTCTACCACACCGTGAGAAGGAAAGCCGCCACCAAGCAATTCGTCTAGCTCAGCAAAACCGGAGCTGCTTAGGAATTGATGGTCGTCCGCTTTTGTTAAATTGGCCTGCCAAACAAGATGCTGGCTTTTTAAGTGTTGTATGATGTCTTGCATAAATAAAATACCTGTATATATATACAGTATATTTCTATGGTGAAAACACGCAAGATTTTTGTCAGTGAGAAAATGAAAAAAGGCAGCGTTTGCTGCCTTTTTAATCGATTATGTAAGGTTGTGATAATGTATTACTTACGCTTAGGTTGGGCGTCAATACACTGGCCGTGTATGTCTGTCATCGCAGGATCCATCAAATGCAGATACAGCGGCATAATGTCTAGCGGTGTTTTCAGCGTGTTCGCGTCTTCACCTGGGTACGCTTTCTCACGCATGCGAGTTCGAGTCGCACCAGGGTTAATTGCGTTAACGCGCATTGGCGTGTCACTCAACTCGTCCGCCAATACTTGCATCATACCTTCTACTGCAAACTTAGATATCGCATATGGGCCCCAAAAAGCACGGCCAGAATGGCCAACGGTAGAAGAGGTAAAGATAATGCGACCTGCTTCAGATTTACGCATGACAGGCAGTAGCGCTTGAGTCATCAGCACCTCGGCTTTTACGTTAATCTGCATGATGTCATCGAAGTCCTCTTCGTTGATCTGCTCGAATGGACATAACGCGCTAAGAACACCAGCGTTGTGTAATAAACCATCTAGTTGATCAAATTGACCTTCAATGGTTTCGGCCATATCAATGTAGTTTTGCTTGGTCGCGCCTTTTAAATCGAGAGGGATGATCGCGGCTTGTGGGTAACCTGCGGCTTCAATTTCGTCGTAGATGGATTCAAGATTCTTAACGTTTCGGCCCAATAGAATCACAGTCGCACCGTGCTTGGCGTAAGAAAGCGCCGCTTGGCGGCCAATGCCATTACCGGCACCAGTAACAAGAATGACTTTACCTTTTAGGGCATCTTTTGAAACGGAGTAGTTCACGGTATTTAATCCTTATTATTGTAAGAGGGTCCATGTAGTGGGTTAGCGCTAAAATACGCCTGTTTCTCAATGGAAAATCTTGGTAATCGTGACAAGTTGGTTACAATACACCAATTCATGTGTTATACCAATTCCAGAACTTTCGTTAGGTATGCTATCAATCAGAACAAGTGGTTACAAACCACGTTGCCTTCTCTCTGATTTATCGGTGTAGCATAGCGACATATTCGCTGGAATGAGATAAAGGAGCTCTCATTGGAATTTTTATTAGATTACGGCTTATTCTTGGCCAAGATTGTGACAGTTGTTGCTGCGATCATTGTCATTCTCATCCTTGTTAAATCGGTTGGTAGCAAATCGGGCGCTGCAAAAGGCGAACTCGAAGTGACGAATCTTTCTGAACAGCACAAGCAATCTATCGAGCAGCTTGAACACTATTTGCATGACGATGCTTTTATCAAAGCTCGTGACAAAGCGGTGAAGAAAGAAGAAAAAGAGAAGAACAAATCTCGCGAGAAAGAAATCAAACAAGCGAGCAAAGAGGGGGCGCTAGACAGCAAACGCGAACCACACCTGTTTGTTCTTGATTTCAACGGTAGCATCGATGCAAAAGAAGTCGCGTCTCTACGTGAAGAAATCACTGCCATTTTGGCTGTTGCTCGTGAAGGCGATGAAGTATTGCTTCGTCTAGAGTCTGGTGGTGGTATGGTTCATGGTTACGGCTTAGCCTCCTCTCAACTTGATCGCATCAAAGCGGCCGGACTTCCTCTGACCATCTCGGTTGATAAAGTAGCAGCAAGTGGCGGTTACATGATGGCTTGTGTAGCAGACAAAATTGTTTCTGCACCATTTGCGATTGTGGGTTCGATTGGTGTCATCGCACAAATTCCAAACTTCAATAAGCTGCTGAAAAAGCACGACATCGAGTACGAGCAGTTAACGGCTGGTGAATACAAACGCACGCTAACCATGTTTGGTGAAAACACCGACAAAGCACGTGATAAATTCAAGCAAGAGCTAGAAGAAACGCACGTATTGTTCAAAGACTTCATCCGTGAGCGTCGTCCAAGTTTAGAATTGGAAAAAGTGGCGACGGGTGAGCACTGGTTTGGTACTCAAGCTAAAGAGTTGGGACTAGTGGATGAAATCAGCACCTCTGACGATCTTGTTGTTGCTGCGTGCAAAGAAAAAACAGTGTTAGCCGTTCATTACGTGCAGAAGAAAAAATTGGCAGACAAGCTTGCTGGTGTAGCAAGTAAAGTCGCTGACAGTGTTGTGCTTAAACTTGCAGAGCGTGGTCAAAAACCAATTGTCTAATCAATGAGATAATTCGGTCATTCAACATGGCGAGAGTGAAAGCTCTCGCCATTTTTATTGGAACTAATTTGTCTACAAACAACTCAATATCCAGAACTTATTTTTATGTGTCCTGATGAACCCAAGTGAGCATTGGGTGTAATGCTTTACACGACATTTTTCCTCGCTCCAGAAGGCGATTACCCGTATAATACGCGCCTCGAAAACCGAGCAAATTGCTAAAAAGAAACTATAGGTGGAGAAGAACATGTCCTCTCAAACTCCGGTTGTAACCGTAGATGGACCTAGTGGTGCAGGTAAAGGCACTTTATGTATGTTGCTGGCGAAAAAGTTGGGTTTCCAACTCTTAGACTCTGGCGCAATTTATCGTGTACTTGCACTCGCTGCGATTCACCACGGTGTTGATACTGAGTCTGAAGATGCTCTTGTCCCGCTAGCGACACACCTAGACGTCCAATTTATCGCCGAAGGTGACCTAGTGAAGGTTATCTTAGAAGGTGAAGATGTCTCAGGTGAGCTTCGTAAAGAAGAAACGGGTATGGCTGCGTCTAAAGTGGCTGCATTACCACGCGTTCGCGAAGCATTATTGCGCCGTCAGCGTGCGTTTGAAGCCGCTCCTGGCCTTGTTGCTGATGGTCGTGATATGGGTACGGTTGTATTCCCAAGTGCTCAAGCAAAAATTTTCCTTGATGCAAGCGCGGAAGAGCGTGCAAATCGACGCCTTAAACAGTTGCAAGATAAAGGGTTAGATGTTAGATTTGCTGACCTTTTAAGCGAGATCCAAGAGCGTGACGACCGAGATCGTAACCGCCCAGTGGCGCCACTGCGCCCTGCAGAGGATGCGCTTGTGCTAGATTCTACGTCGATGACTATCGACGAAGTAGTAGAAAAGGCACTACAATATATCGAATCGAAGCTAGCTGAGTAATGATACTCGACTAAGCTAAGAGCGTTGGTCGCAAGGATGATGACCGGCGAATTTAATAACCCCATGAGGTAGGATACCCGTGGACGTTTAATTTATTGAAGATTAAATAAATGACTGAATCTTTTGCTCAACTCTTTGAAGAGTTTCTAAACGAAACAGAATTCCAACAAGGCAGCATCGTTAAAGGTACTGTAGTAGCTATCGAGAACGGTTTCGTTCTTGTTGACGCTGGTCTTAAGTCTGAATCTGCTATCCCTGCTGAACAGTTCAAGAACGCTGCTGGCGAACTTGAAGTTGAAGTTGGCGCTGAAGTAGACGTAGCTCTAGACGCTGTTGAAGATGGTTTCGGTGAAACTCAACTTTCTCGTGAGAAAGCTAAGCGTCACGAAGCTTGGATCGTTCTTGAGAAAGCTTACGAAGAAGCTGAAACTGTTGTTGGTATCATCAACGGTAAAGTTAAAGGCGGTTTCACTGTTGAACTAAACGGTATCCGTGCTTTCCTTCCTGGCTCTCTAGTAGACGTACGTCCAATCCGCGACACTGCTCACCTAGAAAACAAAGAGCTAGAGTTCAAAGTTATCAAACTTGACCAAAAACGTAACAACGTAGTTGTTTCACGTCGTGCTGTTATCGAATCTGAAAACAGCGTTGAGCGTGACGAGCTTCTAGAAACTCTACAAGAAGGTTCTGAAGTTAAAGGTATCGTTAAGAACCTTACTGACTACGGTGCGTTCGTTGACCTAGGTGGCGTTGACGGTCTTCTACATATCACAGATATGGCTTGGAAGCGCGTTAAGCACCCATCTGAAATCGTTAACGTTGGTGACGAGATCCAAGTTAAAGTTCTTAAGTTCGATCGTGAGCGTACTCGCGTATCACTAGGTCTTAAGCAACTAGGCGAAGATCCATGGGTAGCAATCGCTAAGCGTTACCCAGAAGGTCACAAACTAACTGGTCGCGTAACTAACCTAACTGACTACGGCTGCTTCGTTGAAATCGAAGAAGGCGTTGAAGGTCTAGTACACGTTTCTGAAATGGATTGGACTAACAAGAACATCCACCCTTCTAAAGTTGTTAATGTTGGCGACGAAGTTGAGGTTATGGTTCTTGAAATCGACGAAGAACGTCGTCGTATCTCTCTAGGTCTGAAACAGTGTAAAGCTAACCCATGGCAGTCATTCGCTGAAGCACAAGCTAAAGGCGACAAAGTTACTGGTAAGATCAAGTCAATCACTGACTTCGGTATCTTCATCGGTCTAGAAGGCGGCATCGATGGTCTAGTTCACCTATCTGACATTTCTTGGAATGTTGCTGGCGAAGAAGCTGTACGTGAGTACAAGAAAGGCGACGAGATCTCTGCAGTTGTTCTAGCAGTAGACGCTGAGCGTGAGCGTATCTCTCTAGGCATCAAGCAAATGGAAAACGACCCATTCAATGCTTACGTTGCTGACAACAAGAAAGGTACTCTAGTTAACGCTACTGTAACTGCAGTTGACGCTAAAGGTGCTACTGTTGAAATCGCAGAAGGCGTTGAAGGTTACATCCGTGCTTCTGAAGTATCTCGCGATCGCGTAGAAGATGCTTCTCTAATCCTAAGCGCTGGTGATGTTGTTGAAGCTAAGTTCACAGGTGTAGACCGTAAGAACCGCGTAATCAACCTATCTATCAAAGCTAAAGACGAAGCTGAAGAGCAAGAAGCAATGGCATCTATCAACAAGCAAGACGAAGCTGCTTTTGGTAATGCAATGGCTGACGCTTTCAAAGCTGCTAAAGGCGAATAATATACTCGCTTAAGCTAAAAAGGAGCCGCAAGGCTCCTTTTTTATGTTCAAAGTAGTAATACTAATGCTGGTAAACTATCTTAATAAAAGGCATTTCATCATTACGCAATTTGCGTAAATTTTGTCTAGAATTGTTAGCAAGTGTTTGTTGGAATTAGTATTACTTACTATAATGAGTGATAAAGATACTCAAAGAGGGCAACTATGACTAAGTCTGAACTGATTGAAAGACTCTGCGCTGAGCAAACACATTTATCAGCGAAAGAGGTAGAGGATGCTGTAAAAGATATTTTAGAGCACATGGCCTCTACACTAGAGAGCGGTGATCGTATCGAGATCCGTGGCTTTGGTAGTTTTTCTCTTCATTACCGTGAGCCTCGCGTCGGTCGTAACCCTAAAACGGGCGACAAAGTGGAATTGGAAGGTAAATACGTTCCACATTTCAAACCTGGTAAAGAGCTTCGTGAGCGTGTGAATCTAGGCTAACGCACTCTTATTGGATTAAAAAAGCGGCATACTTTTGTGTATGCCGCTTTTTTGTAATATCGCTTACGAAAATTCAATTAGGTCATTTCATACGCAAGTTGTGATACCCAAATAACTTTAACTTCTAGGGTGTGTCTACAAACCCAGCATCTTGAGGTTACTTGGGTATAGATTATTGCTAATATACGTAGTCTGAAGAAGCATTTTCCTGCATAATCTTACCTACTTACTCCTCGAAGGGTGATGTAAAATGAAAATTATAAAAATCGTTGCTGTTTTAGTTCTCTTTTTAGTTGCACTGGCTTTAGGCTCACAAAACCAAGAACTTGTGACCTTTAATTACCTTTTAGCGAAAGGAGAATTCCATTTATCAACGCTATTGGGCGTGGTATTTGTGGTTGGTTTTGCTGTAGCTTGGGTTATCTTCGCTAGCATTCAACTAAAAACTCAGCTTCAAGTTCGACGTCTTAAAAAGAAACTGAAAAAGTACGAGCCGGCTGAAGCAGAAAAAACTGCAAAGCCAGCCATTGAAAAACAGGCATAAGGATAAGGCTTAACTTTAATGCTTGAACTACTCTTCTTGTTGTTGCCGATAGCGGCTGCGTATGGCTGGTACATGGGGCATCGCAGCGCTCAGCAAGACAAGCAGAAGCAATCTCATCAAATTTCCCGTCAGTATATGGCGGGTCTGAACTTACTGCTCTCTGATCAATCAGATAAAGCCGTAGACCACTTTATTGAATTGCTCCAAGTTGACAACGAAACGATTGATACTCACTTAGCGCTGGGTAATCTTTTCCGTTCTCGTGGTGAAGTCGACCGTGCTATTCGTATCCACCAAAATCTCATTTCTCGTTCTGGCTTGACTCTAGATCAGAAAAACCTAGCCCTGCAGCAGTTAGCGAAAGACTATATGGTGTCGGGGTTTTTAGACCGAGCTGAAAAAATCTTCGAACAATTAGTTGAAGAGCCCGATTACAAAGAGGCGGCGCTCCAACAGTTAGTCACTATTTACCAGCAAACGCGTGAATGGGAAAAAGCGATTCATTACGCCAATCAGCTAGCTAAAATGGGTAATCAGCGTAGTCGTATGCGTACAAATATTGCGCATTTTTGGTGTGAAATTGCCATGCTAGACCAAGCTGATGGCAATACGAATAAAGCTATCCAGCATTTCAAAAAAGCACTTTCCGAAGATCCAAAATGTGTTCGAGCAAGTATTTCGCTCGGCCGGATTTACTTGGAGTCAGAAGACTACAAACAAACCATTAAGTATCTAACGGGTGTATTGGATCAAGACAAAGACTTTGTGAGCGATGTTTTGCCGACAATTGCTGAGTGCTATCACCATCTCGGGCAAGAAGATGAACTGGTCGAGTTTTTACGCGCCTGTATTGATAAAAAGGCAGGGGTGTCCGCGGAGTTGATGCTGGCTCAGTTAGTCGCTCACCATGAAAGCGTCGGCGCTGCCCAAGAATTGCTGACGAAACAGCTACTGAAAAATCCAACCATGAAGGGCTTTTATCGCCTGATTGACTACCACATTGCAGAGGCTGAAGACGGTCGCGCAAAAGACAGTTTATCTACATTACAAGCGATGGTTGGAGAACAATTAAAAGTAAAACCGCACTACCGATGCAGGAAGTGTGGCTTCTCTACTCATTCCCTTTATTGGCATTGCCCTTCCTGTAAAGGGTGGGGGACGATCAAGCCAATCCGCGGATTGGATGGTGAATAGTTTTAATGCAGCTGGCAGAGTTTCTGTCCGCTGCATTTTTTTAACCTTATGTCTAACAAGTAAAAGAACCAAAAATAATTAGGAGATGAAATGATCGACCAAAAAGTTATTGTCGCACTGGATTATGATAACCAAGCTGATGCGCTAGCGTTTGTAGATAGAATTGATCCTGCGTCATGTCGCCTAAAAGTCGGCAAGGAAATGTTTACGCTATTTGGTCCTGATTTCGTACGTGAACTCCACAAACGTGGTTTTTCTGTATTCCTGGATTTGAAATTTCATGATATCCCGAATACCTGTTCAAAAGCGGTACGCGCTGCTGCTGAGTTAGGTGTATGGATGGTGAACGTTCATGCAAGCGGTGGTGAGCGTATGATGACAGCATCACGTGAGATTCTTGAGCCATATGGTAAAGACCGTCCACTTCTGATTGGTGTAACGGTACTGACTAGCATGGAACAAAGTGACTTGGCAGGTATTGGTCTGAATGTCGAACCGCAAGAGCAAGTGATTCGTCTAGCGACATTGACTAAGAACTCAGGTCTCGATGGTGTAGTGTGCTCTGCGCAAGAATCTTCACTACTTAAAAATGAGCTAGGTAAAGAGTTTAAACTGATCACTCCAGGAATTCGTCCTGCTGGTTCTGATCAAGGCGACCAACGTCGTATTATGACGCCAGTTGATGCTATTCAAGCGGGTTCTGACTACCTTGTTATTGGCCGTCCGATCACTCAGGCGACGGACCCTGCTGCCGTATTGAAATCTATCAACGACAGCTTAGCTAGCAAGTAATAACTCTCGAGCATTAAATGGATAAAGGTGAGGCTAGGATGCCTCACCTTTTTTCTTTCTCAGAACAACGAATTACCCGATGAGAACAAAGGTTCTACGGATTATTCTTAGTCCTACAGGGGAATGCACTATATCGATCACACTTTAATAACATAATTGATAATGATAAGCCGAAAATGCAACCATGTGCTGTAGATGGCTTGCGTTACAAATAGGTAACGAATACTATATCGAAGATGCATTCACTGCGTTGTAAGGTCTAGGATGACCTGGTGAAACTCTTTGAAATCAATATAGAAGTCGGCAGGATGTCGCTTTCATATTATGCTCCTATTATTTCCTATCTGCGTACTGTCGTGTCCGCAGCCTATCGTGAGCTTCACACTCGTCTTCCTTGTACTGACCTTAGTGCGCAAACACAACAAGGAAGAAATATGACCAAAAAAATGCCATTTTCAGTTTTGGCTGCACTGACTGCTGTCAGTTTCCAACTGCATGCAGCTGAGTTGCCTGCTGATATCGAGTGGGTTTCAAATAATAATGAGCCGTTATTTGCTTCGGAAGAAGCCGTTTATGGTGGAACTTACCGCACTTACATCGAAAGTTTTCCGCAGACATTACGCAGTGTTGGCCCGGATGCTAACTCTGGATTGCGTCAATATTTGATGGATGGCACACCAAAAATGGCTCAACGTCACCCAAATACGGGTAAGTGGATTCCTCAATTGGCTAAGTCATGGGCATTTGGTGAAGATAATAAAACGGTTTATTTTAAGCTTGATGACACCGCGAAATGGTCTGATGGTGAGAAGATCACGGCCGATGATTATGTCTTCATGATGCAGTACTACACCTCAAAAGACATTATTGACCCTTGGTACAATGACTTTTTTACCAACAGCATTGTTAGCGTGGAAAAAATTGATGATTACACCATCCGCGTTAATTTAGCGGTTGCACAGAGTCATGACTCTCTGATGGTCATGATTAATATGCCAAGCAATGGCTTCCAACCTCGTCCAAAACACTTTTTCAAAGGTGAGAAGGATGAAAACAACGATGGCATGCCGGATAATTTTGTACGTAAATTCAACTTCAAAGCTGAACCAACGGCAGCACCATACTACCTAGATAAGGTTAAAAAAGGGAAAAGTGTTACCTTTAAGCATGTTGGTGAAGATTGGTGGGGCTACAACAATCGTTACTACAAGAACCGTTATAACGTAGAGAAAGTCCGTATCACAGTTATTCGCGATCCTGACATTGCGATGAAGCACTTCGAAAAAGGTAATCTCGATTACTTTGAAATGGTGCTACCAAGCTTTTGGCACGATAAAACGAACACTGATGTTTACAAAAAAGGTTATATCCAAAAGTATTGGGGATTCAACCAATCACCACAAGGCGCTGGTGGCGTATGGATGAATACGGCAATGCCTTTGTTGGATAATCTTGAAGTGCGCAAAGGCATCATGGCTGCAACAGATTTTGATGGCATGATAGAGAACATCATGCGTGGTGACTACTCACGTAAGCCACATGGTTTGGGCTTTGGTCATGGTGAGTATGACGATCCAAACAACACACCGCCAAAGTTTGATGTCGATGCTGCGGTTAAGCACTTCGAAAAAGCAGGTTTTGATACTCTAGGTTCAGATGGTATTCGCGTAAACGACAAAGGCCAACGTTTAAGCTTTGCGATTACGTACGGTTACAACTCATGGACACCTCGTATTGCATACTTAAAAGAGCAAGCGAAACTGGCAGGTCTAGAGTTCACATTGAACTTGGTCGATGGTTCATCTGCGTTTAAGTACATTCTAGAGAAGAAGCACCAGTTGGCATTCCTGAACATGGGATCTGGTGAGATTCCTGCTTACTGGGAGTACTTGCATTCTGACAATGCGAACAAGCCGCAAACCAATGCTCACACCAACTACAGTAGCCCAGAACTCGATAAGTTGATCGAAGCGTATGATGCAGAGTTTGATCAGAATAAACGTTATGAGCTGTCGCACCAGATTCAAGAATACGTAAAAGAAGCAAATATTATTGTTCCTGGATACATGGTGCCTTACTCACGTGTAGCACATTGGCGTTGGGTTAAAATTCCAAAAGATGGCATGACTAAAGCAACGGAATGGGTTCTGCACCCAATGGATATCGGTAACTTCTGGATTGATGAATCCGTTAAGAAAGAGACTGAAAAAGCCATGAAGAACGGTAAATCCTTCCAAGAAGTCACCGTGATTGATGATCGCTACAAGCTGTAATCGTTACTGACTAAGATAGGAAGAAAGCCCCACCATATGAGTGGGGCTTTTTGTTTGTGGATTATGCTGTGTTAGCTAACTAAGTAAGACGCCTCTAATAGGTAAGTTTTTACATCACCTAGGGGCGAAAACGCTTTGTCGATCGTTTTAAATCGTTCATCAATAGAATCACAGGCGATGATTTGACTGAATGTTTCGATTGATAAAGCTTCATTTGTTTTGAAAAACTGATGGACGTTTTCCAACTGAACTTTATGAACGTTTTCGACTTTAGTTAGTGCATTCGTTAGATCTGAAATATTAATCGACATTGCTACTTAATGACCTTATCTACAGGCTTTGCTGAGCCATAGGACGTGGGCTTTATATTTGGCGGTAGAGTATCACTAACCTGTGGAGCACAGACTGATGGAGATCAATTTGTGTAGTTCGTACCAGTATCAAACGCTTTGAGATAGAGGTGAGCTAGCAGAAAGTCTAAGCATCTAATGCTCGGATGGCGATATTATGCTTAATGTAAAACCGAAGTAAGTATTTTTATTCTTTATCAAATGTAGATTATGAATGGAAATAATTGAGTTTTTATTAAATAAATATGAAATATAAATAACGTAATAAAAATACTCTTTCTAATTAACTTCACTATTAAGATGGATGTTTTTCTTCGTTTTTCATAATAATCTAGATCAAAATCACAGCATCATTAAATTCAATATAACCAAGAAGTAGCGCTAGTTAATTAGCTTTACATATCAATAAATTACTACTATTTTTGTTGTATGCGTCTTATGGTGTTAATTTATGAAGTACTTAGTTACAGGTGCGGCAGGTTTTATTGGTAGTGCAACTATTAGAAAACTAAACTCATTAGGATATGAGGTTATAGGTATTGATAATATCAATGACTATTATGATGTTGAGTTAAAGTATGCAAGATTAAATTTTATAAAAAATCCATTATTTCGATTCTTTAATATGGATGTATCAAATAAAAATGAAATAGAACGTTTATTTGAGAAAGAAAAGTTTGACAGAGTTATCCATCTTGCCGCACAGGCTGGTGTTAGATATTCACTTGTAAACCCACATTGTTACGCTGAATCGAATTTAAGTGGATTTTTAAACGTCTTAGAAGCTTGTCGTAAAAGCCATATCAAGCATTTCATATATGCATCTTCCAGCTCCGTTTACGGCTTAAACAAGAAAGTGCCTTTCTCTACATCGGATAATGTTGATCACCCCGTTTCTTTATATGCAGCGACTAAAAAATCTAATGAATTGATGGCGCATAGTTATTCTCATCTCTATCAACTTCCTACAACAGGCTTACGTTTTTTTACTGTGTATGGTTCTTGGGGACGTCCAGATATGGCGCCTTTTATCTTTACTGAGAAAATAATTAACGGTCAGTCTATTGATATTAATAATAACGGTGATATGTGGAGGGACTTTACCCATATTAATGACATTGTCGAAGGGATAGTCAGAATTTCTGATGTCATACCAAGAATTAATCAGCGATGGCAGTTTGAAAATAGTACTCCAGCGGATAGTTCTGCTCCTTATTCTATTTACAATATTGGTTATGGTTCACCGATTTGTTTGATGGATTTTATCAAAGCAATAGAAAATGAACTCGGAATAGAAGCAAAGAAAAATTATCGAGAGATGCAGCCAGGAGATGTATACCAAACCTATGCTGATACAACAGCTTTCTATCAAGCCACTGGTTACCGGCCGTCAATTTCCGTAGAAGAAGGTATTGCCGAGTTTGTCGCTTGGTACCGGAATTTTTATAACAAGTAAAAGATTTGTCATTCAGAACTTTCAAGGTCGAGAGTTCACATAAGGTTAGAGCTATGTTACCGAGTATATCAGTCGTTATTCCTGCAAAAAATGAACAAGGAAATATCGGGAAGTTAGTGAAAGAAATTCATGCCAGTTTAGAAGCATACCCTAACGTCGAAATTGTCATTACGGACGATGGTAGTACCGATGATACGGTGCAAGAGGCACTTGAAGCTGCTAAAGAATGTGGGTGTGACCTGCAAGTGGTAAGCCACGAACATAGTTGCGGTCAAAGCACAGCAGTGTTAACTGCCGTCAAACATGCAAAAGGCGAGTGGATTGTTACCTCCGATGCTGATGGACAGAACGATCCGTCGGATATGCCTAAGATGCTTGAGCTTGCTGCTAAAGTCAGCAATCCGAACTTTTGCATCGCGGGTTATCGAGCGAAAAGGTTGGATACAGCTTGGGTTAGGTTTCAATCGAAGGTGGCGAACAAAGTGCGCCATGCATTACTAGGTGATGGTGTTCCAGATTCTGGTTGTGGACTTAAAGTCATCCCTAAATCGACTTATCTGCGCTTGCCGTATTTTGATCATATGCATCGGTTTTTGCCTGCACTCATCAAAGCGATGGACGGGGAGATCGTCGTTCACCCAGTCGCGCACCGAGACAGAGAAGCAGGCACTTCCAATTACAATGCGTGGAACCGTGCTTGGGTAGGGATTGTTGATATGTTTGGTGTGATCTGGTTACAAAAGCGCACGAAAAATCCGATGATCAAAGCTGTCAGCATTGCCAATGAAAATGCAAAACAATGAAATGGTTAAAGCTTGCACTTCTTATACTTGCTGGGGTTTTGTTAGCAAATCAGCTCGATAATCCCGTTTTATCTCACCTCACAGATAAGAACTGGCTGGTTGGCTACATTCAAAAAAACGGGGCTTTAGGGCATGTGGTCATCTTCACATTCAGTGTGGTGTTTTTGTCGTTGAGTGGGCCAAAGCAAGCCATCGCATTGGTATTCGGCTATTTATACCACGTCCAATTAGGCGTGCTTATCACCTTATTTGCTTGTGTTTTTGGGGCGACATTTAACTACGCCTGCGCGCGCTTTCTCATCGGAAACTGGCTATATCGACGGTTCCCGAAAAAAATGACGCGTTTTAATTCATTTGCGAGTCGTAAGCCGTTTTACAAAATCCTTTTGCTACGTTTGTTTCCGATTGGGAATAACGTCGTGACCAATGTTTTATCGGGTAGTGTCCGAGTGCCGTTCTTTGCCTTTATCTCCGCCAGTCTGTTGGGGTACTTGCCTCAAATTATCATCTTCGCATTGATGGGCGCTGGTATTCATTCATCGAGTAATACAATGATATATCTCAGTATTTTCTTTGGCATCGTTAGCGCGGTACTCACAGGGTTTCTCTATCGAGATCATATTAAAAGTCGTGTTGAATTATTGAATATGGAAGAGGAAGTATGAGCTTAGTGACGTCCAAGTGTCGACAAGTTTGGCAAAGTGATGACTATTATCAAACCCTATGGTTTTTGTTGTTCCTCGCCTTCATCATTATTTTTTCGGGGATAGGGTTACGCGACCCGTGGCCTGCCGATGAACCACGCTTTGTCGAAGTTGCTCGAGAGATGGTGCAATCAGGAAACTGGTTTTTTCCTACCAGGGGGGGAGAGCTCTATCCCGATAAACCGCCAGTATTTATGTGGTCAATGGCGGCTTTTTATTGGTTGACCGGCAGCCTAAAAGCAACGTTCATGTTACCTAATGCGATTGTCAGCCTAATTGCTTTGGTGTGCTGTTACGATATTTCCGCAAAGCTGTGGAATGTCAAAACTGCGCGAAATGTGGGCTTTCTACTATTGCTTGCTCCACAATTTATTATTCAAGCAAAAGCGGCGCAAATTGATGCGATGGTAGCCGCGTGGATCACCATCTCCATGTATGGGCTGTTGCGACACTTCTATATTAAGACCAACTGGGTTTGGTATTGCTTGGCTTGGGTGTTTATGGGGCTTGGCATTATTACAAAAGGTGTTGGATTTCTTCCCGCGTTGTTTTTGATACCCGTTTTGTTTTTGCATTTTTCTGGCAGACACCATTTTGATGATGCGGTTTCATGGAAGCTATTACTGGGCCCAGTGTTCATGCTTTTGACCATTGCATGTTGGTTTGTGCCTATGGTTTCGATTGTAGAGATCAGTCATAACCCTGATTTTGCTGCTTACAGAGACAACATCTTGTTTAAACAAACGGGTGAGCGTTATGCGAACTCTTGGGGACACATTCAGCCATGGTATTACTTTATTGTCAGTGTGATTCCCGTTATGTGGTTCCCGCTGTACTTGGTGTTTTTCAATAAGAAGTGTTGGCAACAACTACGATTATCACCTGCGTTATTAAGTTTGTTCGCTTGGGTTGTGCTTGTTATCGCTTTCTTTAGTCTGAGCCCGGGTAAGCGAGGTGTTTACATATTGCCAGCGCTTCCAATGCTTGCTGTTATTGCGGGTTATGCGTTAACGAACCAAGCTTGGCCTAAATGGACCGACGAATTACTTAAAGCTATCGTTTTGATTTTAAGCGTAGTTTTGTTTTCTGCCGCTGTTGTTGCAGGTCTAGAGGTTAAATCCGTCACGAAGCATTTAGGCGAGTACGATTCTATATTCCCTTACGTCGTATTCTTTCTTGTTGCCGCAGCGATTTGGGTTGGCGCATTTTTCAAAACGCGCAAGGTACAGGCTCGATATACCTTTTGGGGGGCTCTTGCGCTGACTTGGGTCTGGTATAGCGTTGCGGGATATACATTGCTTAACCCAGTTCGCACGCCGGCTAAAGAGATCATGTCAGAAGCACAAAAAGCAATCGGTAAAGATGGTGAGCTAGGACTGACGCTATTTAAAGAGCAATTTTTGCTGTTTTCACCTGTGTCGGTAACACATTTTAGCTATTTATCAGATCACAAAGAGCAAGAGCGCAATGCTTGGTTGTGGCTACAAGAAAAGCCGAATCGGTATATCTTGACCCAAGGTGGGAATGAGATGGAATGTTTCGATGCCAACAAAGCGAAAAAACTAGGGGAAGCCCACCGTCGGGATTGGATTTTATTTGATGCCGAGAGTGCGCTTGAATCCTGTCAGCCGCCAAGAAGCATCAAACGATATGAGCTACATATCGACAAGCCATATTCTTAATCTCTTGAGCCGCTAAACATACATAAACAAGAAAGGGGAGCGTGATGCTCCCCTCCCTGATCTGATGACTTTCGTATCTGGTGTCTATTTACTATAGCTGCGCAGCCATATCGTCGGTTAGTTGGTTCAAACCTGCCGACAGTGCATCAACCAGAGCGTCGTAGCCTTCATCTTGCAATGGCATCAATATCTTTATTTGCGAGCTGCGAACGATGTTGCCGCTTGCATCGATGAGTAACCATTCACCTTCAATCTCCGCGTTACCTTGGTAGCTACCATTAAACTTGTTCAAAGTAAGTTGAAGCTTGGATTCTCCACTTTGATCCAGAAGATTATTCATTTCAACTGGCCAATAGTCGCTTTGTTTTTGGCGCAGCTCAGCCACAACACGTTGGGTAATTTGCTCAGAAATACTTTGAGCCCACTGGTGGCGTTTGGCTTGAACAATCTGAGTATCTGATGTGCGATACACAATACTATTGTCATTCAGGTAACTAGCGAGTTGAGCCGGACGAATCACCAGTAAAGGGCGTTCTGCAACGCTCATCTGGTTAGACGTTTTTGTCTCAGCTTTAGGTAAGAGATACAGCGCCCCCGTTGCTTCTGGCGCGCTGCTGCATCCTGTCAATCCGGTTATAAGTGCTGTCGCTAATAAAAATACACGTTTCATTATTGTTGCCCTCTAACAGGAATTGGATCCTTCACTTCATCTTCTCCAAATACTAATGAGTTTGGTTTTTCATTTAGCTGTTTTAAAACAGGTTTGAATTCCGTCATCACCTTCTCTAGCTCTTTCAATGTCGATTCCATCTCACTGTACATTGTCGAGTTAGGGCCGTATCCATCCAGCGTTTTTTGCAGTTGCTGCAAGCTTTGGCGAATATCTGCAGGTATCTCTTGTGTGTCTTTTTGGCTTAAGAGCTTATCAATGCTATTCGCCACTTTTTCTGCGGACGCCAAAGTGCGCTCAGACGTTTTCAACGTTGCGTTCAGAGACGTTAATGTATCTTCCATTGGCAAGTTATTAAGCTTGTTTAAGAAGTCATTTACTTGGCGCTGAACCTGTGCAAAGCCACCTCGCATTGTAGGGAATACGTCTAGCCCTTCATACGTGTTTGCTTCATATGGCGTATCGTCTGGATAAAAATCCGCGTCAATGTATAGTGCGCCAGTCAACAAATTCCCGGTTTTTAGTGTGCCGCGAAGCCCTTTTGCAAACTCGTCTTTTAGTTTCTCTTTGAACATTTCCATCGAGTGGGACTCAACATCACCGTATACACGGCCAAGCTCAATACGGACTAACACCGGAATTCTCTTCGCTGAGAAATGCTCTTCTGGAGTTGGAAGACGCATAGGCACTCTCATTACTGTACCAATGCGCAGGCCTCGGTATTCAACCGGAGCTTTGCGTTTTAGGCCACGAACGGACTCTTCGAATAGCATTACGAATTCGATGTATTCGTCGTACATGCCTTCGCGTACTTGTTTAACATCATCGTACAAACGGAAGTTCGTCATGTCTTTGGTAAGAGCTTCGCCTGACTCCATTCCAGGAATGCTATCAAAGGTGACGCCACCAGTAAGAAGGCTTTCAAGCGAGCCAAATTTCACTTCAAACCCTTCCGCATTCAACTGTAGATCGAGGCCTGAATTGAGCCAGAATTTGGTGCGAGTGCGCACTAAACTGTCGTAAGGCTTAAAGATGAAAAGTTGGTAAAGAGCACGGCGCGTATCTACGTCAAAGCTGGTTTTCTCTACTCGCCCAACCGTAAAGCCTTTATAAATAACCGGGTCACCCACACCAAGCTTACCTGCTTCACGGTGAGTCAAGACAATGCGCAGACCTTCTGCGTCAGGCGAAGCGACCGGTGGAACATCCAGAACTGCGAAATGATCTTTTTCGACCTCAGAACTGCCCGGTTGCAATTGAATGTAAGCACCGGAGAGAAGGGTTTCCAAACCAGAGACGCCATCACGGCCAATGCGCGGCTTCACCACCCAAAACATGGTGTCATCTCGCAGCATGCGCTCTGCGTCTTTATTCATCTGCGCTTTGGCGATGATGTGATCGTAGTTCTCACTGAGTGTGACTTCAGTGATCAGTCCCACTTTTACATTCAGTGCGCGGATTTCTGTCTTGCCGACTTCAATCCCATCCGCAGTTGGCAGCTGTAAAGTAATTTGTGGGCCAGTACTGTTGATGTATTGGAACAGCATCCACGCTCCCATGGCTAGCGCAAGGATCGGAACAATCCAAATAGCAGAAATCTGCTTTTGCGGTTTTATTTGAGCGGTTGCGTTGTTCTCATCACTCATATTTGGCTTTCTCAGTTAGGTTATTAGTCATCGGCTCTTGCACTTCGCTCTGTGGTAGTTGCCACAACAAACGGGAGTCAAAAATCATCGCAGAGAGCATGGTGAAAATGACCACTGCGGCAAAAGATAATGCAGCAGGGCCGGGGTAAATGGCCATTAAGTTTTGCAACTGAACCAGTGCAACTAAAATGGCGACAACAAAAATATCGATCATTGACCAACGGCCAATGAATTCGGTTAATCGGTATATCTTTAAGCGCGAAATGCTCTCTTCAGGTGGAAGGTATTGAGCCTTTTGCGCATTGTAATACAACCACGCCAACGCCAACATTTTCGCCATCGGGATAAACACGCTCGCGAAGAAAATCACCATGGCGATAGGGTAGGAGCCTAAATGCCACAGCAAGATGACGCCTTCCATAATGGTTGAACCTTCTGAGTGCCCAAGACTGACGGTGTACATCATAGGGTAGAGGTTTGCTGGGATATAAAAAATCACCGAGGCAAACAACAATGCCCACGCTTTTTGTAGGTTCTCGCTCGGGTTGTATTCGTGAAGTCGACTGTAACAGCGAATACAGCGCTGATGTTTTTTATCCTCGATGGGATTGAGTTGGTGGCAAGTGTGGCAACCGATGTGATTGTGGTTGTGGTGAGTGTCACCTTCTTTGACGCTTGGTAACTCGATTGCCGGAATAAAGTGCCCCCACAGCCAGCTTTTATCGACCATCGAAATGCATTTCACCACCAATATTGTGTATACGCAAAACGCCCAAAACGAGCTGCCCATTCCGATGTCGGCCAGAGACGCAATTTTAATTAAGCTCACCAATACGCCAATTAAAAACACATCGACCATTAACCACGGTTCAACTCGAAACAGAATTCGGCAAAGTACTTTGGCCATACGCTGCTGCTTTTTAGACGGCGGATGGTTGCGAACTTTTAACGCCTCAAGGTGCAGAAAAAGGATCAAACCCACATAGATAGCTGGCAAAACGACGACCGTCGCGAGCAGAAGCGTACCAAGAAGGGCGTTTTGAAATTCAGCCAGCATTTTGGCTGCGTGAAGCAGAGTGATCTCTTGCGACAACCCTTGCACGCTGAATGACATGAATGGGAAAGAGATACTGAGCACCAGCATGATCAAACACGCAGACGATACCGCAATCACGCTTTGATAAGGCTTGGCGTTAATTTTTGTAAGTGAATGCGAACATCGAGGGCATTGAGCTTTTTGCCCTTGCTCGATCTCCGGAATGCGGACGACAAGGCCACATTCTTCGCAAGAAATTAACTGACGTGAATTAGGTTGAATACTCATTGGGTAGGTTTTGAATTCATTTGTCCTAAGAATACTCTGTTTTCACTAGACACGCTTGTGTTGATTCAGGAGTTTACGAGTTTC
Source organism: Vibrio sp. SALL6 (assembly GCF_002002385.1). Lineage (NCBI taxonomy): Bacteria > Pseudomonadati > Pseudomonadota > Gammaproteobacteria > Vibrionales > Vibrionaceae > Vibrio > Vibrio sp. SALL6. Next base: position 158,724 of record NZ_MQVK01000031.1, on the reverse strand, counting down.
TTACTTTTGCAATCGCCGTACTCGTGTTGCTAAAACATGCCAAGCGATGCTGAAAAGTATGCAACATTTTACTGCTAGGGTTTGAAATTGGGAAGTCGTTACCGCATAGAAGTGGTTTGAGTGAAGCAAATGAAATGGTGCTCTTTGGGATGAGGGAGAGAAAGAACCTGCCCAAGCATAGGGCAGGAATGTATATAAGGATGTAGCTATACGGCAAGCTCTAACGTTGCTACTCAACCGTTCCGCTTGCAAATGCGTTTTTACCTATTTGCTTACCGTTTAGTGTTTTGCCGTAGTAACCTTGATGCTGGTGGTATTTTTCAGCATTTGCGGTGACGCTGCCTTTAAATCGAGGATCTTGTGGGCGTTCGTGACTATTGATGTACGCAGCAACATCCCACGCTTCTTGCTCAGTCAGCTGCACACTTTTTCCAAGTGGCATGTTCTCATAAATAAAATAGGCCGCAGTGTTAATGCGGTGCATACCCGCGCCCCAGTTATACGCAAATTCGCCCCAAAGCGGAGGAATGTATGAATGGCCGTCGGTGCCTTTGATACCCGAGCCGTCGGCGCGATGACAAGTCTCGCAGTTCTTTTCATAGACTAAAGCCCCTCGCTCTGGTGATGGTTCTTGCTTCGGTGCGGCGATTTTTGGGTAGCCACGTCCTGCGAGGTTGCCGCGCTCTTTAACCGGTAATGCTTGAGCGATAGCATCTGGCAAAGGGAAGTTTTGCGTTTTACCACCCACTTGGAGAGCTTTAATGTCTAGCTCTGGCACCGCTTCATCGTTCATACCATAACTATCGAGTAATCCACCCATTGCCAACCAATAAGCGTAAGCGCTGAGGGCAACAATTTCGGGTGAGTCGTAAGCGGGGGCTTTGCCGTTCATGGAGTATTCAAAGCAACCTTGAATACGGTCTGCGTAGCTGTTTACGCGATCGTTTTTCTTGCGATAAGCCGGATAGGCCATGTACGCCGCCCACAGCGGTGCTGCATTGGCTTTTCGTCCTGCTTCCATATGGCAGTTCACACAGTTTTGCTCATTGCCAACGTATTTGCCGCGCATCTGTTGCGAGTTAACAAAGAGCGAGTAACCACGTTTTACTTGCTCACCAAATGCGGTGTTTGGAATTTTACTCAGATCGCGAGGCTGCAAATATTCACCGTGATTCTCTTTTTTTACCGCGGGCAGTTCAGTTTGACGATCCGGCAGTGGCTCGTTGGCCAAAGTAGCAGCAGAGATGAGAGGCAATGCGAACAAAGAATAGAAACGTTTCATGTCTGCTCCTAGTAACGTAATGAGGCAAAGTAGTAGGAAAGGTTTTCAATCTCTTCGTCAGTGAGATTTTTCGCGATAGTACCCATCATATTGAGCGGGTCACCACTGCGAGTGCCGTTTTTCCATGCCATCAATTGCGTTTTTAAGTAATCAGCATGTTGGCTTGCGAGGCGAGGGAATTTGTCGACGCCCATTCCGCTGGCTCCATGACAAGTCGCGCAAGCTGGAATGTTTCTATCCCAATCACCTTGGAAGATCAATTTACGATACGGGTTACGAATGTCGGCTTGGTCGCCGCGTTGCTCTGGGTTAGTGAACTCGTAGCTTGGAAGATTAGCAAAGTAATCCATGACTTCTTTACGAACGGCAGGATCGCTAAGCTCTTTCGCCATGCCTTGCATTACTACGTTTTGTCGTTCGCCACTAAGGAAGAGTTCTATTTGGGTGTTGAGATAATTCGCGTTCAGACCAGCAATCATAGGCGCAATGTTTGGTTGACCCATGCCATCTTGGCCGTGACAACCGCTGCACACGCTGGCTTTTTCAGGAATAGACGAGGCGCTTGCGCCCATTGTGGTTGCCAGCAAACAGGCCGTCACCACAGGTAGTATTTTTGACATGCTGACTCACTTTAATTGTTATTAATATCTCCAAGTGTCTACTGTGATAGTGACTTGGATGCTGTATTGTCGGCTTTGTCAATAACTAAAGGTATTGTGGATTTCCACATATTTAGAGGATGTGAAGAGCCGCTAAATGGCAGCTCTTCAGGTTTGGTTGTCTACTAAGCTTTGCGGATTTTGGCTGGTAATGATTGGCGAGCCGCGGCTCCTACCACCCAATCTAACAAAACGCCTTTCCCTTCTCGGGTTGGGTCAATTAATCCGATGTCGTTAATGTTGACACCATCTTGGCTGCGAGTTTTTATGGGTTGCTGTTTATCGCCGATCCAGTGCGAGCGTTGTCCTAGCTCGGTATGACCAAACCCATGTTCAAATCCTAGTGTGCCAGGGCGAATCCCGCTGACTATCATCGCAAGTGCTTTGGTGCTTGCAGATGGTGTCTCGATAACAAACTCATCACCCGTTTTAATGCCTGAGCGCTCGGCATCGATTGGATGGATGTACACAGGGTTTACGCCTTTAATCGAGTTCAACCTTGGCGATAGGTTGGATACCGCACTGTGAATGTTGGATTTAAAGTTAGTCAGGCTGAAAGGCCATTCTGAGCTTGGAAACTGGTCTTCCATTGGTGTGCCGTCGGCCAGTTTTTGTGGATGCCATGTTGGGCAACCCGTGTAGAAATCTCCCGTCATGGTGTTTCTTGCGCTGCCGACACGTTCATTCCATATCGCAACAGGTCGTGTCCATTTGTGCTTCATTTGATCACCTTGATACGCTTCGGTTGCATTTTCAAAGCGTCCGCTGCGAGCAAAAATAAACGCCACACGTTTCATCTCATCCGCTGTCAGCGTCTTCTGCATGGCTGGCATTAAACGCTCTAGGCCGGACCACGCAATGTCTTCTGCCGAAACTTCAGGCACGCCGCCTTTCACATACGCCAAGTTTGCCGCGGAACGTAAGTAGAAATCTTCAGCGCTGTGGAGAGCGTGCCAATTCCCTTGCGCATCTTGAATCGCGTTGTCACCAAAGCCGCCTAGTTGCATTTTCTTAGCAACATCAATCAGGAAGTTTTCTAAACAAATCGAACGACCGTCGGCGGTTTTCTCTGTTCGCGCTTCCACAATCGGCCAACGAGCGGTGACGGTTTTCACCGGAACATCGTGCCAAGGCGTTGCCATGCCCCAGCTTTCGTAAGTAACGGTGTCCGGCACAATGTAATCCGACAACGCGGTGGTTTCGTTAATGAATGCATCAACAGACACAATCAAACCGAGCTGCTTTGGATCTTTAAGCTTGTCTTCCAGCAGTGTTTTCAAACCGGGTACACCATACATCGGGTTCGCCATGTGGTTGATCCACGCTTTAACGCGATATGGATAACCATCAATAGCCGCAGATAGGTGTTCTGTCAGCAGTGGCGCTGCAAACGGATACCAAGGTGCGCGAGTTGGGTAAGGGGATTTTCCTGCCTCAACGCGACGTTTGTATTCGCTGGTTTTGTGGTATGGGAATTTACTGCGCGATAAAAAGACGCCTTTCGGGCCGACTTTGTCAGCAAATTTGGTGAAGTCGTAACGAGGACCCGCAGCGGAAGTTGGGTAGCCACCCGCTTTCGCCATCGCGCCGCCTTTCATGTTGATATTACCAATCAACGCATTGAGCATCATGATGGTAAACGAGTTATAGAACCCATTGGTGTGCATGTTGCCACCGTGGGTATCGACCACCGCTTTTGTTCCGTGACTGGTAAAGCGCTTTGCTAGTTCAACAATTTGTTCGACAGGGATTTCACATTGTTGGCTGTAGAACGCAAGACTGTATTTGAACGCCTCTTCTTTGAGCCTTTGTAGAGACGATTTTACTCGTACTTCGCCTGATGCAAGCGAAACCGTTTTATCGACAAACAGTGCCGCTTCTCCTGTCTGGGTATGCACACCAAATTCGCCGCTTTGATCATCCACGATGACGTACGGGTCGGAATCAGACAACGCTTCGCCCTCGAATGGCAGATTCAGATCCGATGCGCGTAAAAACGTGCCGTTTCTCGGGTGCTGCTCATCGCTTATCACGAGATGTGTAGCATTACACCAGTGCGCGGTGCCTGCTCGTTTCATCGCGTTTGCCCCCGGCTGCGCCAAGAAGGTTTTGTTGTAGCGTTGGTTTTCGATGATCCATTGGATCATGCCAAGCACGAGGGCAGAGTCGGTGCCCGGTTTGATTGGTATCCAGCGGTTATTGTCACCTGCTGCCAAGCTCGATGAACCCGCCGGCAAACTTGGTGTGATGATGGTGTATTCCAAGCTGCCTTCTGTTCGCGCATTGGCGAGTTGGCGCGCCTGACGCTTAAAAGGGTTACCCGCTTGAGCTGGCGACATACCGATGAAGATGATGTATTCCGCATTATCAAAGTCTGGCTTTAAGTGTGCGTTCTTATCTAAATCGTTCATAAATGCGCCGCTGCCAGCACGAAATGCATAGCCGCAGTAAGAGCCATGATGCCCAAAGTTACGCGTACCATAGCTGTTGAACGCGAAGCGTTTGAATATGTCGTCTCGGCCTTCGTTACCTGCGTTGGTCATTAACAATTGGTTGGCTTTCGGTCCATATTCTGGGTTTTCAGGATCAACGGGCGTTGTTAAATCGCGAATATCGCGTAAGCCATCAACATGGCCTTCACCAAATAAATCACCACCTTCAACGACTTCTTTTATCAATTGCTCGTAGCTGATCGGAATCCATTTTCCTTCGCCGCGTTTGCCAACTCGTTTCAGCGGCTGAGTAATGCGGTACGGGCTGTTGCGAATTTCTAGCATCCCGTTTCCTCTCGCACAGGCGGTGGAACGGCCGTCAAGGCCCGCTTCTCCTGCCAAACTCAAATAAGCATCTTTGACTGGCGTTTCGAAAGGAATGTGTTGTTGATGAGAGAGTGGGTGATATGGGTTGCCAGTGATGCGCAAGATCTCGTCATTGCGGTTATCAATGCGTACACGCAATCCGCACAGTGACCAGCAACCAAAACACATCGATGGTGCAACACGCTGGTTTGGATTTGGGATCAGATTACCTTGGTCATTAACGGCGTATTCTGGTTCGAGGGAATTGCCGTGGTGAATATCGCGGGTCTTTTGCCCAGCAGTGCCTTCCAGCGCACCTTCTACCATGTGCTTGGTTGTGGTGGCGTAACCTGCAGCAAATGCACCAAGCCCACCGACTGCAAGGCCTGATTTCAAAAACTGACGGCGTTTGTTATCCATAATGAAATCCTCTTTGATTAGCGTTCAGTTAAGGTGAGTGATGATGCGTTTGCTTCGATATCTTGTTTTGGCTGAACCAGCTCTGAGCCGAGCAGTGCCAGAGCAAGCCATAATCCGAGCATGCCGATAATGCCTATCCAGCCATTTCCATCCATAGTGAGTTGGTATGGATACAGCCCTGCATCGAACTTGGCGATGGTTTGTACTTCCATGATGGTGAACCAGCGAATTAGCCACGCGCTTGCCAATGCGGCAGCAGACACAAAGCCGAGCCCTATGACGTGACGAAATCTGGCTGATGTGGACTTTTGGGTATCGCGCAAGAAGATGAAGGCGAGCAAAACACAACCTAAAACGACAAAAGTGAGCAAGGCAATGTTGTGCATCCATTGTTCGCTAGAATAGAGCGAAAATGCGGAATTGTTGGATGCCCAAATGGGTAGGAGAATCAGCGTCAGAACGCCGCTCGTTACCAGTGACTTTTTGAGTAAATTGTTATCACCAGAAGTGAGAGTTTTCGATTGGCTAGGCAGCAGTAACCAAATCAGCAGAGAAAATCCGACAGCGCCCATAAATGCAGTGACAAACCAAAGAATTGGTGACGCGGGTTGGTGCCATAACGAGCGCGATTGAACGACTGCAATTTCAGCTCCAGTATAAAGGGCGATGGTTAAGCCTGATAACACGGTGATTGCAGATATTGTGAGCATCACTTTGCGAGAAATAGCCCATTCACCAAGCGACAACTTAGATAACAGAGGTAGTACTTTTCCCGGTTGATTTCGCAGTGCGATAAGATCCTGACGCAGATACAGCCATGCTGTCGCAACCGCCAGCGCAGAAAAAACAGGCAGGAACAGCGAGCCTAGAGACATCCATGACCACGGCGTGATGTGCGCGTAAAAATGCCAAGCTCGTCCCGGCTGGTGAAGGTCGCCAGTTAACGCCAACGGGCCTACGATAGCGCCGATGGCCATCGTTAGCACCAGCGCGGCGCGTAACCGATGACTGGTGTGTTGCTCAAATAACAGTGCGATTAGGAACAAAATAGCGGCAGCGTAAGCAGAACCGATGTAGAAGAAGTACTGCACCGCCCACGGTAGCCAAGCCATCGCTTGAGGTTGGACTAACACTTCGGTGATGTTCATGCTCGCTCTCCTTGAGGGTCGTAAATAGCTGGCTGCCCGTCAATGTGGCTGGTGAAACGTTCATCCATGCCGATGTAAAACACATGTGGCTTGGTCTCTTCATTGGGCTTTAGCACTTTGATGTCGTCTTGGTGCTTCGTAATTAAGCGGCGGGCTTCACTTGATGGATCATTCAAATCACCAATCACGCGAGCACCACCCACGCAGGTTTCCACACAAGCGGGTAACAAACCTTGTTCTAAGCGGTGTGCGCAGAAGGTGCATTTATCTGCGGTGAGCGTGTCTTCATTGATAAAACGCGCATCGTAAGGGCAGGCTTGTACACAATACGCACACGCTACGCAGCGACTGTTATCCACCATGACGATGCCATCTTCTCGCTGAAAGGTTGCTTGAACGGGACAAACGGCTACGCACGGCGGGTTATCGCAATGATTACAAAGTCGAGGCAGCATAAAAGCCTTCGCTTCTTGTGTGGTTGTGGAACCGTCATCGAGCGTGACTTCGTATTGTTTCACTGTGGTTCGAAACTGACCGATTGGCGCTTGGTTTTCAATGCTGCAACCTACGGTGCACGCTTGGCAGCCGACGCATTTACGTAAATCGATCACCATGGCGTAACGTTTTCCGACTTGTCCTTTTCGGTCGGCGGATTGGTTATTGCGAATAACATTGCCCGCGGTTGCGGTGCCAATACCGGCAATGGGGATCAACGCGGCACCCGCTGTAATGGCGCTAAGAAAGCGACGTTTGGTGGAATCCATAACTCACCTGCTGTTAGTTGAATTTGAACTGACTGATTCCATTGTGAGAAATGCGCTGCGAGGCCGATATAGTGGATTTCCACATACCCAGATCAAAGTTGATCTAAAACAAATGTGGTTTACGGAAGGTAGCTGTTATTCTTGCTTCATTATTTTCGAAGGAACGATTCGACTCATCATGAACAAAACGCCACGGTTGCTTCAGTTTTGGATTCTGTGCTTGGTTGTCTTTGCATCTTTAGCTCAGGGCGCTGTTTCTGAACAAGAAATGCAGGAGCAAAAGGCAGTGCAGCCAGAGGCCAAGCAGAAAGTCGAAGTGGGCGTGTTAGCGATACGTGGTCACCTTTATGCCGAGCAGAGATGGCAACCGACCATCGATTGGCTCAACCAGCAAATCTCGGATGTGTACTTTGAACTGCACCCGCTCAATTTGGACGAAATGGGGGAGGCGGTGAAGTTTCAGACCATGGACTTCATCTTAACCAACCCAGGTCAGGCTGTGCGCTTGGGCAGACAATATGCGTTGTCATGGATGGCAACATTGACGGGGCGCGCACCGCAAAACTCGAACTATAGCATTGGTTCTGCGCTGGTGGTTCGGGCAAATTCGCCATACCAAACATTAAAAGATGTTTCTGGATTTCCTGTCGCTGCAGTGTCCGAAAAAGCGTTTGGTGGTTATCTGACCCTGCGCTATCAAATCGTGGAAATGGGACTCGATCCGAATGACTTTTTTGCGGATGTTCGCTATCTCGGTTTTCCAATTGATGCCAACCTCTACCAACTACGTGACGGCAATGTTGAAGCCGCTGTCGTGCCTGCTTGTCTACTGGAACAGATGCAAAATGAAGGTCTGTTGCAGCACGGTGATTTTCGAGTCTTAAACCAACAGCCAAATGAACATTCTTCGTGCGCCGTTTCTACGCCGTTATATCCAAACTGGTCGTTTGCCAAAACAGAACGCGGCTCGTCTCTTCTGGCGAAAAAAATCGCGCAAGTCTTGCTTGCTATGCCACCAGAGCACCCCGCCATTATTGCCGCTGGCGCGTCAGGCTGGACATCGCCCGTTAGCTTGTTGAGCATTGATAAACTCTATCAGGCGTTGGATTTACATCCATTGCAGCAACCTTGGTGGAGTGAGGCGCTGCGCTGGTTGCGCAGTCATCAAGAATGGGCATGGGCACTGTTCATGTTTGTGATTGTATTGAACGCGTACCACTTTTGGCTTGAGTATCGTTTTAGCAAAAGCAAACAAGCATTAGAGCTGACATCGCTAAGGCTGAAAGAGAAAAGCGAGCAGTTAGAACATTCGCAAAGAGTGGCGATTGTCGGGGAAATTGGCAGCAGTCTGGCTCATGAATTAAATCAACCTCTGGCAGCCATTCGTAATTACAGTGAAGGTGGGTTGCTGCGTCTTGCAAAGAAGCGTCCGCATGAAGATATTGTGCCTGTGCTAGAGAAAATACAGGGGCAAGTGGAACGAGCCGATGCCATCATTCAGCGTTTAAGAACGTTGATACGCAAACGCAGTGTTGATAAGACACCATGCGATATTCAAGCCTTGATTGCAGACACCATTGAGCTGCTTCATTTTCGAATGCAAAAGCAGAACGTCGCCATTGTGACCAGCGTTGAAGGAGAGATACGTCCTCTACTGGCAGACTCCGTGGGCGTTCAGCAGGTTTTGGTTAATGTGATCAACAACGCCATTGATGCGTGTTCTTTGTTTCAGGAGAAATACCACTCGTCGGGCTACCAAGGTAAAATTGCCCTGCATTGTGACTACCAAGCTAACCAGCTTTCTATTCGCATATTGGATAACGGCACTGGGTTACAGCAAGATAATCCGACCCAAGCTTTTGTGAGCTCTAAAGCAGAAGGGCTTGGGCTGGGGCTTGCGATTTGTCGCGACGTAATGGAAATGCACGGCGGCGAGTTTCTCATTGCTTCGACCACGCCGCACGGCTGTTTGGTTGAGCTTGTGTTTTCTTATCAAAACTAATCGGTATTTAGGAGCAGTTAATGATCAGCAGTGAAAAGCAGCTGCCTGTTTATGTGGTTGACGATGACGAATCGGTACGTGATTCGCTGGCTTTTATGCTGGAGGAGCATGACTTTAACGTGACGACTTTTGCTGATGGGCAATCTTTTCTCGACGAAGTGAACATTCATCAGGCCGGATGCGTGATTCTTGATAGCCGAATGCCTAACCTTCGTGGTCAGCAAGTTCATCAATTTTTGAATGAGGCGCACAGCCCATTAGCGGTGATTTATCTGACCGGTCATGGTGATGTACCGATGGCGGTCGATGCGTTGCAAGCTGGGGCGGTCAACTTTTTCCAAAAACCAGTTAAAGGCGATGAACTGGCTCAAGCAATATTACATGGTCAGATGCAGTCCGCGGCGAGCCTCGATATGGTGGCGGCAAGAGCGGCGTATGAATCACTAACGCCGCGCGAAAAAGATATCTTACGTTTGATCATCGCTGGTAAGCGCAATATTCGAATTGCGGATGAGCTGTGCATTGCAATGAGAACGGTGGAAGTTCATCGAGCCAGCTTACTGAAAAAGTTCTCAGCCAAAACCGTCGCAGAATTGGCCTATATTTATGGCAAGTTGGAGAGTCCCATCTAGCGAGAGCTGAGCTGTAAGATTAGGAGCCTTCAAACTTCTGTTTGATGAAATCGATAAAAGTTCGCAGTCGTTTCGGTTGATAGCGATCTCGATGGAATATGGCGGAAAAGGGCACCGACGGAATTTCCCAATCTGGCATCACTTTTATCAGTTGGCCTAGCTCCACTTCTTCTGCACAGTAACTCAGTGGAACACGAATAATGCCGTTGCCGTGCAGCGCGCCCATTACTAACGCTCGTCCATTTTTACAGCGCAAGTTGCCTTTTACGACCACATCGGCGTGGTCATTTGGGTTCTCTGCTTTACGATAGCTCCAACGCGTAACCGAACCAGTCAGAGTTCGATGTTCGGCCAGCTCTTTTGGGTGTTTTGGCATGCCATATTGCTGCACATAGCTCGGGCTTGCGATCGTCACCATGTCAACCGTCATCAGCTTGCGCGCGACAAACCCTGCATCATCCAATTCCCCCATACGAAATGCGACATCAAACTGATCTTCAATCAAGTCAATACGAGGCGAAGAAAAGTCCAAATCAATGCTGACGTTCGGGTACTGTTGCATAAACTCACACACGTATTTGGCGATGATGTCTTCGCCGATGTAGCCACCCACACAGTTCACTCGAATCACGCCTCGAATCTCTTGAGTATCATCGACGGCGGCAATCAACGCTTGGTCGATGTCTCGCAAAGCTTTTTCACAGTCGTGATAAAATCGCTCGCCGGCATGAGTTAAACGCAGCGTGCGTGTGGTTCGGTTGAGTAGTGTCACGCCCATTTGCGCTTCAAGTCCGCTGATTTGGCGAGAAACGTGAGAACGAGATACGGAAAGAGCTTCCGCCGCTTTGGTGAAGTTGCCAAGTTGGGCGATCAAAACAAACGAGCGAATGTCGGCGAGATTAACTTTATTGAGCATAATGAGCGTGTTGCAAAAAGCGATGGGTTTAAGGTTATCACAATTATTTACCAATCATATCGGCAAGCAAGGTCGAACGACTTGAGCTTTACGACAACTTGCGTATTATTTTCTGCGTTTCCATCTTTATCTGACTTTTTATGAGCTTATTGATTTCACGACAAGGCACGCCTCAAAAGCGCGCGAAATGGCTGCTAGCAATGATTGGCTGGGTCATCGTCGTGTGTCTGATGCAAAATTCTGGTTTGGTTTCGGCATGCTCGATGAGTGATGAACAAACCTTGGTTTCTGCTTTATCTAGCGATGATGCTCATGTTGTGAAAGCTGATAAAGTCAAAGAGCCGAGTAAGTGTGAACTGTCTGAAAAGTTGATTCAGTTTACCCAGCATCAGCTCGAAGCCTTCATTGTCGTTTTGTTCATTGGCATTGTTTTAGCCACAGTTTGGCGATGCAGTGCCTTTGTTAACGCGAGGCAATGGACTGAGCCCATCTACGACAAGCATCGAATTCATCTTACCTTTTGTGTGTTCCGAGAATGACAAGTGATTCTGGCCGAAAACGCCAGCCATTTTCTACACTTGTTATTAATTAGGAATCACTATGAATCACATTACTAAAGCGACTCAACTCGCGTCCATATTCTTTATGGCGTTGGTATTGGGCTTGTTCTCTCTTACTCTCTCGGCGCAAACTACTGACACGGGATGGATGACCAATCCACAGCATCCACCTGTGCAAACGCGTTTTGTTTTGACTGGTCAACAAGATCCGCAAGCAAAAACGCTCACTGGTTATTTGGATGTCAAGTTAACCGGAGACTGGAAAACTTATTGGCGATCGCCGGGCGAGGGTGGTGTTGCGCCATCGATAGATTGGCAAAACTCGCAAAACCTGAGCAAGGTTGATTGGCAATGGCCATATCCGCAAAAGTTCGAGTTATTGGGCATTGAGACTCTCGGTTACAAAGGTGACACTTTGTTCCCAATGACGCTGCATATCGACAATATGTCGAAACCCGTCACGATTGATGCAGTGCTCACGCTCTCTTCCTGCACCACCATCTGTGTGTTGACGGACTATCAAATTCAACTGACCTTCCTGCCTTCTGAGCTGCAAATCGACGAGCAGGTGATGTTCAGTTACGCCCAAGCGGTGAGCAATGTGCCCCAGCCATCGCCGTTTATTGATGTCACTCAAGCAAGTTGGGATGCAAACCAATCGAAGTTGCAAATCAAGCTCACGAACACTCAAGGTTGGAACCAACCACAAGTGTTGGTGGACGGTGTCGATGAGGCAACGCGAGACTATAGCTTCAAGCTTGAAGCTATACATCAAGAGGGAAATACCGTTACCGCGAGCTATTTGGTGGATACTTGGTTAGGCGATGTGGAGTTAAGTGATCAGTCGCTGTTTGTGACCATCAAAGACGCCAACTTGTTGGCAGAAGAAACCACTCAAGCAATAGCTGAGGCGATAGTAGACCCACTGCCGAGCACGTCTGTAGTGAGTATTTTTCTGTTCGCTTTGCTCGGTGGTTTGATTCTCAACATCATGCCTTGCGTTCTTCCGGTTTTGGGGATGAAGCTCAGTAGTATTGTTGCCGCTCAAGGTATCGAGCGTCGTCAAATCCGCGCTCAGTTTGTTGCGTCTTCACTTGGCATCTTAACGTCGTTTTGGATTCTCGCTGGTTTTATTTTGGTGCTCAAGCTAACAGGTAATGCCATTGGTTGGGGCGTTCAGTTCCAAAGTCCTTGGTTTTTAGGATTGATGGTTCTGGTGACAGGTTTGTTTGGCGCCAACATGCTAGGACTGTTTCAAATCCGTCTTTCGTCTGGCTCCAGTACATGGCTCGCGTCGAAAGGCGACAACTCGTTAGCTGGACACTATGTGCAAGGGATGTTTGCAACCTTGCTTGCTACGCCGTGTTCTGCGCCTTTCCTAGGAACAGCCGTGGCGTTTGCTTTGGGTGCCGATGTAGTTACGCTGTTTGCAATTTTCACCGCCTTAGCTTTGGGGATGGCGTTGCCTTGGATTATGGTGGCAATTTTCCCAAGCATTGCGCTTAAATTGCCGAAGCCGGGTCAGTGGATGAATGTGGTCAAAAACGTATTTGGTGTGATGATGTTGGCCACCAGCGTTTGGCTACTGTCTTTGATGGCCAATCACCTGCCAGTGTTTTGGGTCATTCTCGCCGGTCTAGTCGCGTTTATTGTTCTGATGATTCGCGTTAAACGCGTTCATGGCGATAAAGCACTAGTGGTATCAGGCTCTGCATCGCTTATCTTAATCGCTGGCGGGCTGCTACTTGGCAGTGTCACCGCAAATCAATGGGCGACACCGCTTCCTAAGGACTTATCATGGAAGAAGCTTTCCAACTCGGCGATCAAACAGCACGTCAATAATGGGCGAGTGGTGTTTGTGGATGTGACTGCGGATTGGTGTGTCACGTGTAAAGCGAACAAGATCGGCGTGATCTGGCAAGATCCTGTCTACTCATTGCTGCAAAGCCCTAATGTGGCGACATTAAAAGGGGATTGGACGCATCCGGACGGCTCGGTAACGGACTTTTTACGAGCTCATGGGCGTTACGGTGTGCCGTTTAACATCGTTTATGGCCCGGCGGCGCCACAAGGTATCCCGTTACCTGTGATTCTGACTGATGATGTTGTTTTAAGCGCCGTGAAACAAGCGAGTGGGGGAGCCATTCAATGAGTTCGACAAAGCAGCGTAGAACAGTCCGATATTGGCTCGTTCAAATCGTACAGATGGTGCTCATTGTCACCGTTATTTCTATCGCGATGGATTGGTATCGCACCAAAGATATTCCCAAACAGGAGGCACCACCATTGAGCTCCGTATTGAGCGATGGTGAATACTTCGATGCAATCGCACAAAGTCATGAACAACCTGTCGTTGTTTATTTTTGGGCGACTTGGTGTCCCGCTTGTAAATTTGTAAGCCCAAGCGTGAGCTTGCTGAGTGATGACTATGCCGTAGTTGGTGTTTCTGGCTCATCAGGGCCAAATGAGCGTGTGGCGCAGTTTATGCAGGCAAAAGAATATCGTTTTGAAAACATAAACGATCCTTCAAGCGATATTATGCGTGAATGGAAAATTAGCGTGACTCCAACCATTTATATTTTAAGAAATGGTGAAGTGACCTCTATTACGACAGGCATCACAACGCCGATAGGAATATTGGCGAGAATTTGGTTGGCTCGATAACGAAATAAAAATCCGATATTCAAAATACTGAATATCGGATTTTTTATTTTTATTTTCTCGCTCCAACGGGAATCATAATGTGTGCGTATGGAGTGCCTTTCCACATCACGTATGGGCCACCATAACTTGGATCGGTTGGTAGAGAGTCGAGTAACGCTTGGTCTGGGGTAATAATCATCAAGTGTGGTCCTTCCACAATCCATTGATTATCGTCCGTCATCCCTTCTGCAAATGGGTCGGTGTTACTGGCACCGCCATCACCCGCTAACATGTAAGAAATGCCTAATGCTTTGGCTTGGAAAGGTTTTTTGTTCATCCAAGCGTCTGCCCATTCCATCCAAGGACCATCCATACACATTGGAGCAATGCCTTCCAATTGAGGTGGCGTTGGGAAGCAAGTGTATTGGCTAGAACCTTCTTGAAGAACGTTATTGTTCCAGTCCATCACCGTTACTTTATCGCGAATAGTCGGTGGCGCTGCACTCAGTGCATCTTCTAAAAGTGCTTTTGAATCATCGGCTGCGAATGCGCCAAAAGCGCAGCTGACCGAAACAACAGCAGTTAAATAAGGAATTAGTTTCATAAATTAAACCTCAAGTTAATACAACATGAGAATTTGAGCACTTTAATTATAGAGTGATATTAAAAATAAGAATCATTATTTAAATGAAAAATAATAAGCGATAGGTTTGTTATGTTAATTTAAGTGTTCTTTCACATACAGTTTATCATCTACTAATACGTGTAGTTTAAAAACATCCGGCTGTTCTGCTTTGAAGCGTTACCAAAAGATGTTAGATAGGTGTTTTTAGTGATATGAGTTGAGTTTATTTGTAATCTATATTTTCAACACCTAATTTCCCTCGTATGGCTAATCGTATAAAAAATATTTCATCTTTATTGTTGTCACGCTAAGGCGTACTTTCTTAAGTATATGATTAGCTATAAAGGTAATGAGAATGGGACTAAAAATCCGTGGTTCTGTTGGTATAAATGGCACTAACTCTAAAAATGATGTTAAAGCAGTTCAACAATTTTTAAATGATAACCAAAAGAGAATAGGGTTTACCCGACTGTTGGTTGTTGATGGCTCGTTAGGGCGGAGCCCTCATTTATCGAAAACAGTAGAGGCAATAAAAGTGTGTCAGCGTAAGCTGCTTTATATGGTAAAGCCAGATGGTCGGATTGATGTAAATGGTAAAACTCATCGTAAGCTCAACGGGTTACCATCCAATAGCTCAGTGAAAAATGATTCTCATGATGCTCAAAAGCTAGTAACCAAAGTACCTTGGATGAAAACAGCGTTGGGAGAAATTGGACAAAAAGAAGTTTCAGGTACTAAAGCCAACCCAAGGATTTTAGAGTATTTTACGGCATCTAAGTTTTGGGGGACTGATGACTCTGGAGGTCAAAATGCTTGGTGTGGTTCGTTTGCCGCTTGGGTTTTTAAACAACACGGAATCACTCCAGTAAAAGAAGCTTATCGAGCAAAGGAGTGGAAGGGTTTTGGTAAAAACATCTCAGATCCTATACATGGAGCTCTAGGGATTAAATCGAGAAAAGGTGGCGGGCATGTTGCTTTTGTAGTGGGAAAGAGCCCAGATGGGAGGCATTTGTACATGTTAGGAGGAAACCAAAACAACCAAGTCAATATAGCAAAGTACTCTATTGATGTTTGGGACAAATTCGTAGTGCCGAGTAACTACGATGAAACAAAAGGCACTTTACCTGTATATACAAAAGGCTCTGCTTTAGCAGGAACGGAAAGTTAAATATGAAGAAATTTATAAGTTTGTTAGGTTGTGTGAGCTTATCAGCTTGTGCTTCAGAGGGAGTGTACTATCAGAATGAGGCACTCAAAGATGCGATATTCCAAACGCCCTATTCTGCAGTGGTGAAAGTTACAGGTTTTGAAAAATTTTCTGAACATGAGGAAGATGTGCTCTTTAAAGTTCAAGCAGAAGTGATTCAGAAACTTCGTGGAGACGTTGGGTCTGAGATTACTTTCAGTATGTATGGCGAGCTAGGAGATGAGCCCAATATACACCATGATCCTGTCATTCTCACTCTATGTCATGATAAAGATACATATTATTGGCCTGGGACGGGGGCTGAGTTTGAGGCTAATCAAGAGAATATATTATACGCTCAAGAAACAGCTGCTCACTTAGATATAGAACAGCACCATTTTGCACATTGTTCAAAATAAAATGGGTGGTGGTTGAAACGAGCGGTTACAGAGCATGTTAGTCGCCATCGTAGACAGCGTCTTTGCTGAATGATTCGTCGAGGTTTTTTGGTCTTTGATTGTCAGAGTCGACTGACAAAGCCTTACCAACTGTGACAACCAAACCGCTATTAAAGCAGGATATTATTCCTTCAACTTTGTGTTTTAGGAGTAGTCATTAGACTACCCAATAATTGTTGGAATAAATAATGACGAAACGTTGGCTTGTCTCCGCTGTGAGCATTGCGCTGCTCGGCGGTGGTACGTATTTCTATCTCCAATCTGCCGCTCAACCAGAATTGCTGCCTACATTGATTGTGGAAAAAGGCACGATTGAAAAACAAGCGGTGGCTGTTGGTAAAATTGTCCCTGCACACTCTGTGTCTATCAAGTCACAAATCGACGGTATCGTCGGTGAAATTTACGCGAAAGTTGGTGAAAAGGTGAGGCAAGGCCAGCCGCTGATCAAAGTGCGTCCAAACCCAACTCCCCAAGCATTAACGGATGCATCGGCAGAACTCATGCGTAGCGAAGCCGATCTGGAATCCGCCAAACAAAAACTGTCCAACTTAGAAAGCTTGGTCAAGCAGGACATTATTCCAAGTAACTACGACGAATACGTAAGTGCGCGCTCGGCAGTCAAATCTGCGCAAGCGGACGTATTGCAAAAGCGCCAGAATCTCGAACTCATCCGCAGTGGTGAGGCGTCTATCGGCGATGCGCGTTTAACGTCGACGATCTACGCGCCAATTGATGGCACAGTACTCAACCAGAAAGTAGAGGTCGGAGAGCCGATCATCTCGACTCAATCAAGCCAAGCCGCGACTGAAATGATGTCATTGGCCGACATGAACAGTCTGATTTTTAAAGGTAGCGTCAGTGAGCATGATGCTGCGCAGTTGTCTCCGGGAATGCCCGTTATGTTGACGGTTGCGCCTTATCCTGATGTGGCGATTTCTGGTGTGCTAACCAAAGTGGCGATTCAATCTGAGAACCTCAACTCACCAGAGGGCAATGCTTCGGCAAAAAGTTTTGATAACGGTTTTGAGGTTGAAGTGGGAGAACTCAAGATCCCACAAGATGTATTGCTTCGTTCGGGTTTTTCTTCGACGGCTCAAATCATTCTGAAGAAGTCTGAAAACGTGCTCACTCTACCGGAGCGCGCTCTGCAATTTGATGGTGACGCACCGAATGTTCTGATCCCCGACAGCTCAGAACAAGGGTTTCATAAACAACCGGTGAAACTCGGTCTGTCAGATGGCATCAATGTCGAAGTGCTTGATGGCGTGGAGCTTGATGAAGAGGTTATCGACAACAGCATGATGGGAGCGGCGCATGGTTAAGCTGCAACGATCAAAAATCGCCTTTGCATTGTTGGCTGCCACGCTCAGTTTGCCGACCTACGCAATTTCTATTGAACAAGCTTGGCAACAAGCAAAGCAGAACGATCCAAATTACGAAAAAGCGAAAATTGGCGTCCAGCTTGGCGAGGTTGGCGTACAGAGTAGCCGCAGTGCGTTATTGCCGGGTTTAAGTGCCAGTGCGTCAGCGGATTGGAATGAGTCCTCAAGCCATTCCAACAGTTACGGCGCTACCTTATCTCAAACTATTTGGGATAGCAGTTTGTGGTCGGAACTGGATCAAGCGAATGCCAATTATCTCAAAGCACAGTTAGAGCTATCTCAATCACATAACGAGCTTGCGCAGAAGTTGCTCACCGCTTACCTAGATGTGGCAAGCGCACAGGGCGACCTCAAATTGGCGCAGTCCAAGCTGGAGGAGGGGAAAGAACTTCTCAACATCATTGAGAAACGCTATCGAGCAGGCAAAGTGAAGTCGGTTGATGTTGAAGAGATGCGAGCGAATCAAGTCTCTGAGCAAGCAAGTATCCTCAATGCAAAAGCCGATCTCGAAGTGAAAAAAGCAGAGCTTGCGGCGTTAATCAATCAAATGCCGGAGAGTGTCGACCAAATTCGAACGGATTCTTTAATTCAGCCTCCGATGCTGGTGGACTCTCAGGAGCAATGGCTGAAGCTGGCGAAAGACAGTAGTCCAGAGCTGTTGGTGGCGGCGCAGATGGTGAAAGCGAGCGAGTTCGCGAAAGATTCAGCTAAAGGTGGATACTACCCGACCGTCAAAGGCAGTGTGGGCTACAGCGATGGTGACAATCGTTCAAACGGCGAGTTTAACGCTGGGATTAGTTTGAGTTTGCCGATTGACCTCAATGGTGCAGTGCGAGCGAAAGTGGACGAAGCATCGTTGAACATTTTAAGTGCCAAGCAAGATATGCGTAGAGTGGAAATTGATATTCAGAAACGAGTTATTCAGCAGTTTACGCAGGTCGATATCAACTGGAATCAAGTTTTAATAGCGAACGAGCTGGTTGAGTCGCGCGCCAGAGTGTTGCAAAGCAAAGAGAAACTTTACGACGCTGGTCTGCTTGAAGTGTCGGAAGTTATCAGCGCACACAACAGCTTGTTTGAGGCGAAAAACAGTCTGCAAACCAACTTGTACAGCTACTGGCGTAAGAGAATCGGCTTACTGCAAACCGCAGGGAAACTCGATGACGATACAATGGCGTTGATCTCTCGAGCTTTTCATTCATGAGCAGCCTGTTGCAGCAAACTTGGCAAACGTTGATGGCGCACCGTATGAAGAGCGTGCTAGCCATTATCGCGATTGCTTGGGGCGTGATCTCTGTGGTGGTGTTAATCGCACTTGGCGAAGGCTTTTATCGCCATCAGACCCAGTCGTTTTCATTTATGATCAACAATGTGCAAGTGGTGTTTCCGTCGAGTACCAGTAAACCGTGGCAAGGGTTAGCTTCAAGACGACAAATTGATATTCCACAAGAAAAAGTCGACATGATCAAACAGTCGGGCTTCGTGCAACAGGCGTCAAGCGTTTACGCCAAATGGGATGCGAATATCACCAATCTCAAAGGACAGAACTTATCGAGTACGGTCAGCGGTATTGATACGTCTTACTTTCCTTTAGTGCAACGCAAGCTGCAATCCGGTTCGAGAAACCTGTCACCAAGTGATATGAACAACCACACTCGCGTGGCAGTGTTAGGCGATCAAATTGCGCAAATGGGCGGAATCCAAATCGGGGATAGGCTCAAAGTCAATGGCATTCCGTTCTTGGTTATTGGGATAACCGTCGGTGAGGACACTGGCATTTCATTCGGCGATAGCCGCACGGTTTTCATTCCTCAAACAACGTACCGCGATTTGTGGGATGCGAAACCTTGGATGGTATTGATGAAGCCAAGAGATGGGATGGATGCACCGTCGTTTCGACAAAATATCGTGAACTTTTTCGCCAAGCAGCTTCATTTTGACCCAAGTGATAAAGATGCGGTCGAATTACCCGATTTTAGTGAAGGTGCGGCGGTCATCAGTGGAATTTTGCGTGGCATTCAGATTTTTCTCGGAGCGAGCGGTGCGATGACCATGGCGGTCGGTGCGCTTGGCGTTGCCAACATCATGTTTTTATCTGTCACGGAGCGCACGCGTGAAATCGGTGTGCGTTTGGCGATCGGGGCGACTCAAAAATCCATACTCAGTCAGTTTATTCTTGAAGGGCTTATTTTGGTAGCTGTGGGCACGGCATTAGGTCTGATGTTTTCGTATGCCGTGGTGTCTGTCCTAAGCAGCATGGCATTACCGGAATGGATGGGTTTACCTGTGATCACGCCAGATTCCATTGCTTGGTCTTTACTTGTGACGCTTATCTTGGCATTGATGGCATCGTATTTCCCAGCAAGGCGAGCATCGCGTCTCACGCCAGTCATTGCTTTGAGTGCGAGGGTCTAGTCATGTTGTTACCGATGAGACAAATTTTCCAAGAAATGGCCGCAGAAAAGCTGAGATTGGGTTTGACCATTCTGGCTGTAGCGTGGGCGACCCTCTGTATCGCTGCTATGTTGGCGGTAGGTGAGGGCATTCGTCAGGGCGTATTGAAAACCGCACAAAATGGTAACGGCAACTTGATCTATTTGACCGGAGGGATGGCCACCGTCGACCACGGTGCGTTTCACCAAGGTAAGTTTCTGACATTAAAAATGGACGATTCAGAGGTCGTTCGAGCATTACCCGATGTAAAAAGCGTTGCGCCAACTGCGAAGTGGAAAGAGCGCATCACCGTTGGTGACAGAAGCTCATGGCAAGAGCCGTTAGCAGTCACGAGCGAGTTTCAATCCATGACCAATTTGGTGCCGATGGCGGGGGGACGATGGTTAAATCCACTCGATCAAAAAGAGACGCGCAAAGTCGTTGTACTGGGTTATGAACTGGCAGCCGACTTATTCAACCCGAATGAGGACTTTAGTTGGTTTGCGACAGTCACATTGCAACTCAACCCTGTGGGGAAAAAGGTAAAAATCGGCAATGAGGAGTTCACCGTTGTGGGCGTATTGGAGAAAAACAGCGCTCAAATAGAACTGGGGGATCTTATCAACTATTCCAGCTTTGTGCCGTTAGCGACGTGGAAGCGATTTCATGTCAACGGTGAAATTGGTGGCATCAATGTGCAGCCACAAGCGGATGTAGACCGAGAAGCCTTAGCAAAGACGATCAGGCAAGTGATTGCCCGTAAACACGGGGCAAGTGTCAGTGATGAACAGGTCGTCCAAGTCGATGATATGTTCCTTAAGCAAAAGAGTATGCAGCAATTTCTGATAGGTTTGCAGAGTTTTCTTGGCATTATCGGCTTCGTGACGTTAGCTGTTGCTGGCGTTGGCATCGCCAATGTGATGTATGCCACCGTAAAGCGATCTACGCGTGATATCGGCGTACGAATGGCTGTTGGTGCAACCCCAACGGCTATTCGCATGCACTATTTAGTACAGTCTTTATTGACAATGATGATGGGGGGGGCGCTTGGATTAGCCGTGACGTACGCGCTGGTGTCTGCCATCAGTTCCATTCCTTTAGAGGGCAATGCCTTTTATGAACAACTGGGTAAACCTGTCCCTGAGTTGTCGTGGGTCGTTGTCGCGATTGTCATCCTCACCTTAGTGATCATTGGTGTGGCATCTGCATGGTTACCTGCAAACCGAGCCGCAAAAGTCAGCCCGTTGGAGGCGCTACAAAGTGAATAACAACAATAACTCTGGAGAGTACATGTCGAACAAGCCGCTTGTTGAGCTGACCAACATCTGTAAATACTACTCAAGCGGGGAGGCGGAAGTTCGCGCGCTAGACGGCGTAGACTTAACCATCAATCAAGGCGAGTTTCTTTCGATCCTTGGCCCGTCCGGTTCAGGCAAATCAACGTTGATGAACATGCTCGGCTGTTTAGATAAGCCCACCGATGGCGAGTACCAACTTGGCGGCCAAAACGTCGCAAGTTTAAGTGCGAATGAGCTGGCTGGCATTCGTAACCAAAAGATTGGATTTGTCTTCCAAAGCTTTAACTTATTGGAATACGCGACGGCGCTCGATAATGTGGCGCTGCCATTGGTGTATTCTGGTATTAAGGCCAAAGAACGTCGCCAGCGCGCAGCTAAATTGCTAGAGCAAGTCGGGTTAGGGGATCGTTTAGACCATAAACCAAACCAGCTTTCTGGTGGTCAAAAGCAGAGAGTTGCGATTGCAAGAGCCTTGGTCAACGATCCGCAAATCATCTTAGCGGATGAACCAACGGGTGCATTGGATTCAAAATCCGGCGCAGAGATTGAAGCCTTGTTCAACCAACTCCACGCCGAAGGTAGAACGCTGATCATCGTGACGCACGATAACGCCCTCGCAGAACGTACCAAGCGCATCATCACGATCAAAGATGGTAAGGTGATTTCGGATAGAGCACCGATAGGGAAGGAGAACGCAATTTCTCACTGCTAAGCTAAATAAGATCGATGATTTGAATTTGGGCAGCTATGGATACTGACACCATAACTGCCTAAGTTCGATTGGTATGAGAGCTAACGGGCAAATAATACTGGTTAACTTTTCTGTTGGGCGTTTATTTTAAAAGCACGTCGGAAGAAGCCAATAGAGGTACTCGAATAGATACCGCACTTAAAGCAATGTTATGAATCATTTGATCGGTCGTCGTACAACAATCTTCAATGATGGAAACGTTGTATTTTTCCGCTGCTTTTGAAATTGCCGTATGTGTCACGCAATTTTGCGTCATCATTCCACAGATCAACAATTCATCTACGCCGTTCCTTTCTAGCGCTTGTTCGAGGTCCGTTTGACAAAAACTGTCAGCGTGCTGTTTTTGAATAATCTCGGCGTCAGGACATATTGAGATGACGTCGGGATGAATCTCCACACCAACACTGCCTTCCTCAAAGAAAGGCGCTTTCCCTTTAGGGGCCGAAGATACATGTTGAACAAGGAATATCGGGATATCTTGTGCTTTGGCTTTCGCCATCAACTGCTTAATGTTGTCCAGAGTGGCATCGGTATTCCACAAAGGAAATCGGCCATTCGGGAAATAGTCGTTTTGTATATCGATTACAAGTAATGCGCTGTTGCTCATGTTCAATTCCTGCTGATTTGGGTTCTCGTCTTGTCAAATTATGAGTAACTTGCTGCATTATTTTTAGAGTCTAAAATGACATAAAAGAAGTCAAAAACGACAAATTAAAGATGATCAAAATAAAGATTGGAATCTGCGAGTATCCCTCAGTATTGAAGTCGGCAGTTTATGGCTTTGAAGAGATGTTTTTGCTGGCCAACAGAATATGTAAGGAGCAGAACATTGAGGTTGTGTTTGAGCCGATTTTAATTCCACATACAGACCTAACCGCAGAAAGACTAACGGTTGTTTTGTTGCCACCTGCGTCACTTGATAATTACTACTTAGCTCCTGATGATGCGTTGATTCGATGGCTTAAAGCGCACTACTCACAAGGGGCGGTGTTATCTTCTGCATGTGCCGGAGTATTCATTCTTGCCGCAACCAACTTGATCGATTCGAGAGAGGTCACGACCCATTGGGCATTGGCGGAAACATTCTCCCAAGCCTTTCCTAGCATTGCGCTAGATAGCAATAAGATATTGATCAATCACGGTGACATAGTAACGGCAGGTGGGATGATGTCATGGTTAGATCTTGGCTTTGAGCTGATCGCGAAATACGCTTCGCCAAGTGTTGTTCGTCAGCTTGGAAAAACGCTGGTTATTGATACCGCTCAGCGAGCGCAGAGCTACTACCAACAGTTTCATCCATCGTTTTCTCACGGTGATTATGCGATTGTTTCCATTCAACAAATCATGCATCAGCGCTATGCAGAGCCTTTGTCCATAAAGCAGTTAGCAAAGCAAGCCAACCTTACCGAACGCACGATGCAACGACGATTTTTGAAAGCGACAGGATACAACCCTAATCAATACTTGCAGCGTCTTAGAATTCAGAGCGCATGTAATTTGTTAGAAAGCACACAACATTCCTTTGATTCTATAAGCCATCAAGTTGGTTACGAGGATACGAGCGCCTGTAGGAAGGTTTTCATAAACGTCATTGGTTTAACTCCGCGAGAGTTTAGAAAACGATTTGCTTGAGTCTTGTTTTCAAAGAACATGTTTCATGAGAGTCAGACAACTACATGCAATATTTTTCCATGTTCTACTTTGTCTTAATTTGAATAAGTCATTTAGTATTAAATTAGCTACCTATATCGTCAGTGATGACTCAATGATAACAAGGATAGAATATGGCCAACTCTTTAAATGAAATTGGTAAATTAATCGATGTTTCTCCGCGAGATGCATGGCAACACGAGGCGCATGACTTCACTCCTTGGCTATCTGAAAACTTAGATCAACTTGGCGAAGCTATCGGGTTGCAATTGGAATCAGAGGGAACGGAAGTATCAGTAGGACCGTTTTCTGCAGACATTCTTGCGCGAGATATCCTTGGGCGTTTTGTACTGATTGAAAACCAACTTGCCGCTACGGATCACTCTCATTTGGGACAAATTCTTACTTATTTATCAGGTTTGAATGCCGATATTGTAATTTGGATTGCAACTGATTTTAGAGAACCTCATCTGTCCGCTATTAACTGGCTCAATGAACATACTTCTGAGCAATTTTCCTTCTTCGCTATACGTCTTCGTGTGGTTAGGATAAGCGATAGCTTGCCTGCACCTGTTTTCGATGTTTTGGCTCGTCCAAATCAATGGGAGAGAAACATGCAAAAAAACATTCGACAAAAGACAGGGGAGTCCTCTCAGTTTTCTACTGAACGAAGAGAGTTTTGGCAAAATTATTTGAGACGTTATCCTCAGGATGAGAACTTAGGGCTTCAAATTAACAGCACTTCATCAAACTGGCTTTCGACAGCGAAAGGAATAGATCTGTTTATCTCTTTATATAAATCTCGTAATAGTGTCGGTGTGTTTTTGCGAGGGCCACGAGGAACGACGTGTGAAGAAATACAATCGCGTCTAGCGCCTCATGTTGATGAATTTATCCAATTAGTCGGGGACTGTGACAACATAGGAGAACATCGAAGTTTTCCTTCAGATGATTTAAAAATTGATACCAGTGAACCGTCAAACTGGGATATATCTGCTGATTGGCTTCATGAAAGATCGCACGTGTTTCGCAATGCGATTAATAAAATATTTGGGTAAAGACTTTTAATATCAATATCAGTATGCAATTAAAAGCTAGAACTCTATCCATTTCTCCAGCCATGAATTTCTTTCATGTTCAATGTGAAACAATACCAATATTATTCAACTCGTGAAGCAAGTATAAAAAACGGACTGCTCTGGTTTTAGGCACTGCGACCACCGTTTTTAGTACGAACTGTTCGTCGTGAACGCTGCGCAACCTAACGATTGGGAAAACCAAAAAACAAAAATATCCCCATGCGCAGAGTTAGGAAAAGTCTGCTTTATCTAAGGAAATAGGATACCAACTCACGATGAATAACGATTTCACATTTGCTATCAAAAGCATTCGTTTTGATGAGAATTACCAACCATCAGACAACACGCGAATCACTACCAACTTTGCTAATCTGGCTCGTGGAAACTACCGCCGAGAGAATCTGCGCAATGCACTCCGAATGATCGACAATCGTTTTAATGCGTTGGCACATTGGGATAATGCGCAAGGTGACCGCTACTCAGTAGAGCTTGAAATCATCTCTGTTGATATGGATATCCAAGGCAGTGGCGAAGCCTTCCCATCAATTGAAGTGCTCAAAACCAACATTGTTGACCACAACACTAACGAGCGCATCGAAGGCATTGTGGGCAACAACTTCTCTTCATACGTTCGTGATTACGACTTTAGCGTTTTGCTGTTGGACCACAACAAAAACCAGCCCCGTTTCAGCATCCCAGCTAACTTCGGTGATTTGCATGGCAAACTGTTCAAAGCTTTCGTTAATTCTGAGTCTTACAAACAGCATTTCAAAAAGCTGCCGGTGATTTGTCTGAGCGTATCGGACAACAAGGTATACCGACGCACCGAAAACCAACATCCTGTTTTGGGCTTTGAATATCAGCCGAACGAATCTTCGTTGACGGAGCAGTACTTCAAAAAGATGGGCTTACAGGTGCGCTACTTTATGCCACCAAACAGTGTCGCACCATTGGCATTCTACTTCTTCGGTGACTTGTTGAACGATTATTCAAACCTAGAGCTTATCAGTACGATTAGCACGATGGAGACATTCCAGAAGATTTACCGACCTGAGATTTACAATGCCAACGCGGTTGCCGGTAATTGCTACCAGCCAAACCTAAAAAACCTAGACCACTCGCTAACTCAAATCGTTTACGACCGAGAAGAGCGCAGCCAACTGGCGATTGAACAAGGGAAATTTGCCGAGGAGCATTTCATCAAACCTTATCAATCTGTGCTTGAACAATGGTCTGCAAACTACGCGTAATCGACAACGAGAATCTAGAAAGGAATGACGATGAAAACACTATTACCGACTTCAACGGCTGGCAGCTTACCGAAACCTTCTTGGCTGGCAGAACCAGAAAAACTTTGGTCACCGTGGAAACTGCAAGGTGAAGAACTGATTGATGGCAAACGCGATGCGCTACGTGTCGCTTTGCAAGAACAAGAACTGGCAGGCGTTGATATCGTCAGTGATGGCGAGCAAACTCGCCAACATTTTGTGACGACCTTTATTGAGCATTTAAGCGGCGTAGATTTTGAAAACCGCAAAACGGTGACCATTCGCAACCGTTATGAAGCAAGTGTTCCGACTGTGGTTGGCCCAGTAAGCCGCACAAAGCCCGTGTTTGTTGAAGATGCCAAGTTCTTGCGTCAGCAAACTAAGCAACCTATCAAGTGGGCGCTGCCAGGCCCTATGACGATGATCGACACGCTTTATGATGATCATTACGGTAGCCGTGAGAAGCTGGCTTGGGAATTTGCGAAGATCCTCAATCAAGAAGCGAAAGAGCTTGAAGCGGCAGGTGTCGACATCATTCAGTTTGATGAGCCTGCGTTCAATGTGTTTTTCGATGATGTGAACGAGTGGGGCATTGCATGTTTAGAGCGTGCGATTGAAGGGCTGAAATGTGAAACGGCGGTGCATATCTGCTATGGCTACGGCATCAAAGCGAACACGGATTGGAAGCAAACGCTAGGCACTGAATGGCGACAATACGAAGAAGTATTCCCTAAGTTGCAGCAGTCGAATATCGATATTATCTCGCTCGAATGTCATAACTCACGAGTGCCTATTGAGTTGCTTGAGTTGATTCGCGGTAAGAAAGTGATGGTTGGTGCGATTGACGTTGCAACCAACGAAATTGAAACGCCAGAAGAAGTGGCGAATACACTGCGAGAGGCGTTGAAGTACGTTGATGCCGACAAGCTTTACCCATGTACCAACTGTGGTATGGCGCCTTTGTCTCGTGAAGTATCAACCGCCAAGCTCAATGCGCTAAGTGCGGGAGCGGAGATTGTTCGTAGAGAGCTGTCTGCTTAAGTTATTCAAAATATTTTCCCCTTAGATAAACAAAAAAACCAAGAGCTCGGTTCTTGGTTTTTTTCTTAAAACAGACGTTGTAACTTCGCGCTAGTTCATTTCTAGCTGTCGAACTTCAGGATGCTTTAGCAACATCACACGAATCCAGTGATGCACCACCCACATCACCATCGCGGTGAGCAGAACCGCAACGAAAATCGAGCTGAAACGGTACAAGATCGAAAAGAACGCGTCTTTTTGTTCTGGCACCAACGAGGTCGTCAGCGGAACCGATAGGGCAGACATGGCAGAAAACGCGATAGCCGCTTTAATTTGCCCCTTGGTGAGCCACAAGCAGAATGGCCCCATTGCAATGGTAAAGGCGAGCCAAAAGAGTAGCCCATGCCCATACCAACTGCCCAATATCAGCTGAACAGCCATCCCTGCGATGCAGCCTAGTGCGGTACCGATGATGCGAATTTTTGCCATGGCGAGCGAGCCCGCTAAAGTCATTGGGGTTAGGATGATCAAAATGGAAGCTTGTGCGGATAGCGAGTCATATAAGTCCGCTACTTGGAATACGATAAATGCCGCCATCGCCACTACCCAACCCATAGCAACTTGGCTGATGTAGTCAATATCGCTTTTTACTGGGGTCGACATCTCAATGTGCTCGGCGGGGGATTTTGGCTCCGGGAACAACCAATACGCGAATGCGCAAACAAAAATATTGCTGAACGCCATCACCCACATGTTGACGTTGAACTCTTCAATATCCATGAAGTTATAGCTGGCAAAATTCAACACAATTGAACCCACCAACAGCCCCATGTAACCAAACAAATAGGTTTTCTGGTTCATCATTGCAATGCACTTGAACAGCATCATGATTCCGACGGCAACGGTCATTAATGTTGGATGAAACTGCAAGTATTCCAGCAAAAATGTGGCTTGTATGGTTGTCCACACCGCAGAGAAAAACACGATCAATAAAGCCGAAATATTAAAGTTGTCCATTCTGCCCAATATAAACAGCGGCATCATGATGGCAAAAAATCCGTAAGACCAACCGAAGACCATGCTTAGCGCAAGCCCTAAAGAGCAGCCGAACCAAATTCGTAAGGTTTTCATTGTCGCCGCCTAGTAAATGAAGTGGAACCAGCTTGCGAGGTGAATCTGTGCTTGCGCCATCCACTGCCAGAAAATGCTGTTGTCTGGGTACAAAACAATGGTAGCGCGAGAGCCGACAAACAGCGCTGGTGGTAACTCTTCGCTGCTGGTTAGGTTCACTCGTGTACGCTGCGCATCACGTACCCAGCGGTTGTTCACTTCCACTTTGGTTAGTGCGCCATTAGGCGTTTGTTGTGCGGCTGCTACACCGTAATCGCGGCTAGCTAAATCAAAGTCGTACACCGAACCTGGGTTGGCATCAAATGTGACCAAGGCGTGGAAAGTCTTGTCTACGTTCGCGACGGATTTTTCACGAAAATCAGCGGCTACCCAGAGTGATCCTGTTGGTACAAATGTCAGCAATGGCATGTTGGTGTTTGCCATCGTGCCAACTTCTAGTTGCAGGTTGGTCACGACACCATCACTGGGAGCGAGTACCGCGGTATTTGCCAAATCAAGTTGCGCCTTTTCGATGCCGTTTTTGGCAATTCGAACGGCGGTGCTTTGACCTTTTTGATCGCCTAATTGCGCCTCAATGACTTTTAAGTTTTGTCTTTCCGCTTTAAGCGCTGCACGTGATACCTGATTTTGGGCAAAGGCATTATCGAGTGTCGATTGAGAGATGACTTTCTGCTTCGATAGTGTCAGTAAGCGGGTGTACTCGCGGTGCGCATTATCAAATGTCGCTTGGGCGCGGGCAATATTGGCAAGAGCGGCTTCGCGTTGAGAATACAGCGTTGCTTCTTTTTCATAAGCGGATTGCAGAGACAGCTCCGCCTGTTCAAGCGCTATCTTGTATTTACGATCATCAATCGTAAACAACACATCGCCTTTTTGAACGGACTGGTTATTCTCGATGAGAACGTCGGTCACTTTACCAGATACCTCGGGTGCGACTTGGACAACGTATCCTTGCACTCGTCCTTCGGTCGTTAAGGGGGCGTGGCGGTCAGCAATGATAATGTACAAAAATAGTACGATGAACAGGACAATCAAAGTTCGCATCCAGTGTTTGAATTTTTGGTCAGCCGTCATTACAAGTTCCGTTAAACATATTGGATAGCGGATTATAGAGAAGTCACTCACAATTCAGTAGAATGATAATACGAACATAAATGACCTAAAAATAGGACAATGAACGTTAGTTTTGATGATATTTACCTATTCACTCAGACGGTGGTTCACGGCGGTATAAGTGCAGCGGCAGAGGCGAATCAACTACAACGCTCAAAAGTGAGTCGTCGCCTGCAAGAATTAGAGAAATCGCTCGGGGTACAGCTTTTGATCCGCACAACACGCAGCATTGAGTTGACGGAGCACGGGAAACGCTTGTTTGAGTTGGTGGGGCAGCCTATTGACCATATTCAGCAAGGTTTAAATGCCATGCATGAATATCAACAAGAGCTGACGGGCAAGGTGCGTTTAGCCATTCCTTCCGCATTGATGAGCTCTGCCGCGTTTAACGCGATCATCACCGAGTACACAACGCGGTATCCGGAGGTTTCGGTCGAGATTGAAAACCATCAAGAGAGTGTCGATCTCAAGCGTCAATCGTTTGATTTACAGCTTCTTCCGAGCGTGGTCAAAGTCACCGATGACAGCTATGTGCAGTTCAGTCTTTTGCCTTATCGTAGTCACTTTGTTGCGTCAAAAGCCTATCTAGAATCGCATCCGCCAGTAAAAACGGTGGAAGATCTTAAGCAGCATCGCCTTTTAACTAATCGTTACAATGCCGATTTGCTCGATTCAGATTTGCATGTGGCGTTGCGTTCGGATGACCTCAACTTGCTGCGCTCGATGGCGATAGCAGGAAACGGCATCGCGTTTATTCCTCAAATTCATTCCAAGCCTGCACTGAGAGACGGTTTGTTGGTCGAGGTGCTGCCTCAATTTGCACATCCGAAGCAGCATCTTACTCTGATTTATCCCTCAGCCTTATTTCTGCCTAATAAAGTCAAAGCCTTGATTGAACTAATTCGAGAGAAATTTAAATAGTCAGTTCAAACCACACTTAACTAAGGGCAAATGTGTGAGCGAAGGTCATCTTTCTAGGTTTTATTGCTCTAACATGAAAGGGTTCTGATAGATTAACTGTTACTCAACTTATTGAGTATGGTTTGTGGTCGCACAAGATAGGAGATGGAAATGTTGTCGAAAGGAAACACGGGCCTGATTGTGGTGGATGTTCAGGGCAAACTCGCTACATTAATGCATGAAAGCGACGCACTGATTGAAAATATCACGAAACTGGTAAAGGGCGCCAAAGCACTAGATTTGCCTATTCTGTGGCTAGAACAGAATCCAGAAAGGTTGGGCCTAACCGCGGAGCCGATTCGTGAAGTGCTTGAAAGCACGCATTTACCTATTACCAAGTACACGTTTGATGGTTGCAAAGAGGAGACGTTTAAGGTCGCGGTGGAGAACGCGAAAGTTGATACCTGGTTGGTTTGCGGTATTGAATCCCACATTTGTGTCTATCAAACCGCGGTTTCTCTGCGTCAGTCCGGTTATCGCGTTGAATTAGTCACGGATTGTGTATCTTCCCGAACCGCTGCCAATAAGGCGCTCGCTCTTGCGAAGTTAACCGCTAACGGTGTGGTGCTCACTGGGCTAGAAATGTGTTTGTATGAAATGGTCGAAGATTGCCGAGCACCTGAATTCAAAGAAATTCTGGCGCTCATCAAATAGTGGAATCACTGTAATCAGCAACAACTTTATCTGAACACGCTATTCAAATTCTCGTTGATATCTTGGCAACATCGACTCGTTGCCAAGTAACCCGCCTTGGTGAATATAAATCACCGTTTTATCTGTGTTCTCTTCCAACCAAGGGGTGAGGCATTGCCACATATACGGGTCGTATAACAGGTCAAATTCGAGGTCGGTTTGCTCAAAGAGCGCTTTCCATGTGATGTAATCTTCTTCGTACAAGCGACCAAAATGGTGTTTGTTGCGCACGGTTAAAATGGTTGGGTGGCTGTTTTCACCGAGCTGGTTGAACTGCTCAGTTAAGTAATCTGCATTGCCTACGCAAGGGCAAGTTAGCACTTCTATGCCGTGTGGGCTTAAATGTTTATGAAGATATAAAGCGGTCGTGCCAGTGCCTGATGGCAGGGCGACGGTAAACTGTTCTTTACCTCTCAATCGCGTCCAATCAAGAATTTCTCGTGCTAACTGTTTGATGCCAGCTTCAGCGAGGTGGGAACGTCCACCCTCAGGAATAAGCAATGTCGACTCATCTAATCTTCGTACCTGGTGGATGTATTCATTAGGGTGGAGTTCGCTACCGATGTCTTGCATGGCGGTGATTTTCATACCCAAATCGAGAGCGCCGCGATAGTTTCCGATGGGGGAGTTTTTTAGCCAAGATGGAATGTGATGAACATAAAACTCAAATGCCCAACCTTTAATCTGGGCGAGAGCCGCTAGCGAGTACATGGCATTAGATTGAGCGGAGCCAAAGCTTATTAACGTGGTGATGTCGGGATTTTGCTCTTCCATTAACGCCATAAACTTACGTGCTTTGTTCCCAGAAAAGTGGGAGTGGAGCATGTCGTCACGTTTAAGGAAAAATTTGCGCCCATT
This sequence comes from Vibrio sp. SALL6, assembly GCF_002002385.1. Classification (NCBI taxonomy): domain Bacteria; kingdom Pseudomonadati; phylum Pseudomonadota; class Gammaproteobacteria; order Vibrionales; family Vibrionaceae; genus Vibrio; species Vibrio sp. SALL6. The sequence goes on along the minus strand of NZ_MQVK01000031.1, from coordinate 126,995 downwards.
AAAGCTATGTTGGGTGATAGGACTTTCTGAGAGTTTCATGTCGATGCTGACGGAATAAACCGTGTCACCTTTGCCATTTAAAAAGGGCGCGTAGTGTAACGCCATTAAACCCAGATAAAAAGTCTGTGTTTCAGTACAACCATTTCGGTTGTTCCTGATGTTTTGACTCGCACTCACCGGTGCTGTAATACCATTGCAATGGTTTCACTTCTATCCTTTGGTTGCTTTGATTCCATGGTATTCAATCCCATGACTCGCCTTTCTGCCTCAAGCCACGTACACTACGCCGCTTATTTCCATTCAATCAGAAGGCTTGGTTTTGCAGATTCTAGAACAATTAAAAACAGGACAATTAGTAGGAATAAAACAACTGAAGTTGGCGGAAGGGCTAACTGAGTTCCCTATGGAAATTTTAGAGCTTGCAGACTCGCTTGAAGTGTTAGATTTATCCGGCAACGCATTGTCAGATTTGCCACAAGAACTGGAACAGCTGGCCAAACTAAAAATCATTTTTGCTTCCAATAATCAGTTCACCCATTTACCAGAGGTATTGGGCAAGCTGCCAAACCTTGAGATGGTTGGATTTAAAACCAACAAGATCAAAGTGGTGAGTGAAGCCTCACTACCAAGTCAGTTACGTTGGCTGATCCTGACTGACAACGAGATTGAAACGCTGCCAAACAGTCTGGGTGAAAGACCGCGCTTAAGAAAGCTTGCACTGGCGGGGAATCGCATCAAACGACTGCCACGTAGCATGGAAAACTTAGTTAATTTGGAACTGATTCGTCTCTCGGCGAACCAGCTAGAGCACTTTCCGGATGTGTTGATGAAGCTACCTAAATTGGCATGGTTTGCTTTTGCAGGTAATCCATTCTGCAAACACCCATCTTCGCTAAACAGTGTGCCGAAAGTGACCACAAACAGTTACTCGCTTAACCATGTTCTCGGCCAAGGGGCAAGTGGCGTGATTTCTCATGCTAACTGGACTGATGCTCAATACGACTTCCCGAGTGAAGTTGCGGTAAAAGTGTTCAAGGGCGAGGTCACCAGTGACGGTTACCCTCATGATGAACTTGAAGCGTGTTTGCAAGCTGGGCATCACAACAACCTAGTGAAATCCATTGCGCAAGTGGATGACGGTAAAGAGCTTGCTTTGGTGATGGAGCTGATTCCAAACAGTTACTACAACTTAGGTTTGCCACCAACGTTGGAAACCTGCACCCGAGATACGTTCCCACAAGGGTTTACGCTGACAGTCGAGCAAGTGAATTCTATTGTTGAGCAGATGGTGGACGTATTTAATCACCTACACGACAACAAGGTGTGTCATGGTGATTTGTATGCGCACAATACGTTGGTGAACGAACAAGGGGAGATGATCTTCGGTGACTTTGGCGCGGCGAGCATTTACGGCTATTTATCGGACGAGCAGCAAGCTGCAATCAGAGCCATTGAATCCAGAGCGTTGAAGTACTTTATCGAAGATGTGTTTTCTGTGTGTGAAGCGTCGGAATCGGCATCGCAAGCATTCGAACGACTAGTTGCGCTTGCGGCATAAGATTTCATTCAATCGAATAAGAAAGAGGTATCGAACTGAACTGCCCGTTTTGATACTGAGCAAATGAGATACCTCTTGATTGAATCTAGTGCTGAGGAAGTTACTCTGAGCAAGCCTCATGATGCTCTGACGAAAGGTCAATCACTGCCTCACATCCACCCTCAGAATGTGTATCAATAGTGAATTGCCAGCCATAGCGTCGGCATAAGTCGTCCACAATCATGAGCCCCAAACCATGGCCTTCGGCATCTGGCACGGAAGAGAAGCCTTCGCCTTCATCTTTCACCGACAGTGTGGTATCGGTCATGGTGATATGAATCGTTCCCGCTGACGTGGCTGCAATGCCGTTGCGAATTAAGTTACTCAACGTAATGTTAAGCACTGCAGTGGTCGCTTTGGTTTGCGGATGGCCCAATATCTGAACATTAAATTCTAACGACTTTTCATCGGCTTGCGCTTGGCTAAGAGCAACGATGTTGTGAAGCTCTTGCTCTGAGATGGTTCGAACGGGGCTGTCGTCGGTGTTACGTTCATATCGAACTAATCCCAACAAAGCATCAACCATGGTCGACATTTGCTGAGTAGCATCTTGAATACGGCCAATCTGACGCTCTTGAAACGGCGTGCTTGGGCTTCTGGCTAGCAGGCTGCTCGATCCTTTCATCACCGTTAGTGGCGTTCTCAGTTCATGACTGGCATATCGCGCAAAAGCTTGCTCGCGTTTGATCACCTGATTGATTTGGCTGCGATATTCATTGAGCTGAGAGGCTAACGTTTGGAACTCTTTAGCCGAACCTTCAGGCACGATGAATTTTTGGGACGTATCGCCTTGGTGTTGGTCTAGTTGCACCTTGAGTGCGCTGACTGGCTCAATCAAACGTTGCGATAGGCGCAGTAAAAGGCTGCCAAAAATTAGGATAAGCGCCGTTACCACCGCCAGTACCATTACGATGACATAAACAAACTCGGTTGAGGTGATTTCGATTTCATCAATGAGTGAAATCAGAATGATAGGGTGCTCTTCGCCATTTTGGTTAAAAGTGCTCATGTAAATCATTCTGGTGTTCGGCTCTTGACCGACTTCACCGAGAAAGTACTGCTTGTCTTGCAAAAAAGGCTGGTAGATAGGCGGGATCAGATTGATGTCGTTGTACGCCGTTGTCAGCAGATCGAGCTTTATCATTCCGTCGCCAGGATGACGCCTAAAATGCTCAATCGCTTCTTTCTTGTCGATCATAATACGTCGTTCACCGACGCGATCTTCCGACCACAACAACGCGCCACTAACAAGTGCGAAGCACAGCAGACCAATCACAATCGACACCAACAGGAAGAAGAGTTCGAGGCGTCCAGTTAAGCTTTGTGTGTTGTTAAATAAGCGGCGGATCATGCACCCGGCTCCAAGCGGAAGCCGACTTTAGGGATGGTTTTCAATAAATGTTCTTCAAAGGGTTTATCGAGTTGACCGCGCAGTTGATAAATGTGGCTGCGCAAAACGTCATTGTTTGGCTCATTTTCTTGCCATAGGCGGAATGCGATTTCTTCACGCGTCACAACTTCGGGGGCATTTTTGACCAGCATTTCTAGAATAGTGTACGTGGTTGGATTCAACGCCAACAGCTTATCTTGACGGTAGGCTTGATGCGTTTTTTGATCGATAGACACTTCGCCATACTGGAGTTTGGTTGATGCAACCGTACCGCGGTAGCGTTTAATCAATGCAGTCATGCGTGCTTCAAGAATATCGAGATCAAACGGTTTGGTGAGGTAGTCGTCGGCGCCGTGTTGGAAGCCTTTGAGCATATCGTCTCGGCTATCAAGTGCTGTCAACATCAACACCGGAGTGTTATTACCCGCATCGCGCAGCTTGTTGCACAGTGTTAGGCCATCCATGCGCGGCAGCATGAGGTCGAGCAAAATGATGTCAAACGCATTATCCATCGCCAGCTTTAAGCCTAGCTCACCGTTGTCGGCGTAATCCAGCTGCATGCCAGCACATTCAAAATAATCGAACAACATTCCCGCTATTTCACGATTATCTTCTACCAAAAGTACACGTTTCATTTATTCTTATCCAATCTCGATAAATTCGAATGTTGATCTTAACGAACATTATTCACTATAGGTGTGAAAAAGTTGTCGACAATGATTTTCTCACCTTTGTGTCGGTTTTCAATGTCTAACTTAAATACAGTTGTACCTGTTTATTTATATCTATCAATACTGATTGAAATATAAATGGTATAGATTGGTTGGTTCTGTTAACTCCATATAAAACATGAAGATACTAAATTATTTATGTGACACTGAGCACATTATTAATAATTGCCAATCTTCACAAGTGCACTTGATAGGGAAGGTTCTTACTTTTTATAAAACCATTTTTTAGATATGGTTATTGCGTTTAAATACAAACGCTTAGATTCTCTTTTTTGAGATAATTCAATCAAATCAATGGTTTCATGCATAAGCGAAACGCTGCATTATTTTATTTTTATTAATAAAACTACATTTTCTGTTCTTGATCTGTTCACAAACGAAAGTCTCCCATTAACTTTACTTGTTTAAAATCCATGATCCTTCCAATGCTTAATGCCAGATAAAAATCAATTTGTGAGGCTATCATGTTTAACAGTATACGCACTCGAATTGCTGTCAGTGCGGGTGGGGCAATGGCCTTCACTCTATTGATTGCAATGGGTATGACAACCAATGCGTTCACGCAAGTGAATGAACAAATCACTACAAAAGTAAAATCTCAACTGAACGAAGCCACCACGACCGACCTGAGCAATACGGCGATTCAGCAAGGGCTGAATATTTCCAACCAGTTAGAGCCAGTGTTGGCGAACCTAAAGCAAGCGCGTTCAATTATCGAATTAAGCGCAGAGACGGCCGCGACGCCAGACATTATTGTTAAACAGTTTATTGCGTCGCTAGAAGCTCAGAACAAAGCTGTGTTTGCTGGTTACATGGTATGGGAAAAGCCATCGTGGGTTGAGCCAACGATTCAAGACAAAAGCCTTGGCTTTAATAGCGAAGGCTACTTAGCGCCATTCTTTTCGCCAAATTCGCACAACAGTTTTGATGTCGTGGCGATGGATAGCTTTAGCAATACTGAATTAAACAACAACGGTGAGCGTAAAGACGATTGGCACTTGATGCCTTACGAAACGGGCAAAACGTTCGTGATGGAACCGTACATGTATCCGGTTCGCGGCAAACAAGAACTGATCACGACCATCAGCCAACCAATCAAGTTACGTGGCGAGATCATCGGCTCTCTCGGTTTTGATTTGTCATTGAACGAGTTACAAAGCCAAAGTGAAGATTACGCGAGCGACTTGTTTGATGGACAAGGCCGTATTCTGATTTCTTCATGGAAAGGCATCACATTGGCGAACAGCAGCCAAGCGGATCAAGTGGGCAAGAAAGTTTCTCATGAATTGGCGTCTCAATGGGCTCGTATTCAATCCATTGCGAAACAAAAAGGCGCAGGCCTTGTGACGTTTGGCGGGGATGAGTATGCGATTACTGCAATTGAAACCAGCGATGCGCCTTGGATCGTTATGGTGTCGGTTCCCAGTAGTTTCCTTAAAAAGAACGTGGATGACTACGAGCGATGGAGTGAAGAACAAAGTGCAGAAGCTCTTGAAAAGGGAGTGTGGGCAGGGATTATTGCGGCTCTGATTGGTATTGTTGCGATGACAATGATCGCGACCTCGTTGGGCAAAGTGTTAACTAACTTAGTGGAGCGTTTTAAAGACGCAGCACAAGGCGAGGGCGACCTAACTTACCGCATTGAGGTGAAAGGTAAGGACGAAACCGCGCAGCTGGCGCACTGGTTTAATACCTTCCTCGCTCGCATTCAGGAAATGCTTTTAACCGTAATGGCGACGGCAGACCAAGTTGATAAAAACGCAAGTGAAGGCCAAGCTCGCGCGGCGGCTTCGAGAGATCAACTGAACGTTCAAGTAAACGAAGTAAACTCGCTAGCAGCGGCGATTAATGAGATGAGCGCAACCGCACAAGAAGTGGCAAATTCTGCGGTACAAGCAGCAGCGGCGGCAAGCCAAGTTCAAAGCAATAGTGCGAATGGTATGTCGCGTATGGACAATGCTGCAAGCGCGGTGGATAACCTCGCTTCGCAAGTGAATGATGCACAGCACCAGACGCAGAATTTGGTGGCTTCAAGCACGGCGATTCAGGGTATTCTGAGTGAGATTGGTGGCATTGCCGATCAAACCAACTTGTTGGCTCTAAACGCGGCGATTGAAGCTGCGCGTGCTGGTGAAGCGGGTCGTGGTTTTGCTGTGGTAGCCGATGAAGTCCGCAACCTTGCAACGCGCACACAAGGCTCGACAGAAGAAATTCGTGCAATGTTGGCTCGTTTGGAGCAAGAAACGCAATCAATCGTCGTGTTGATGGAGCAAAGCCAGAAGCAAGCGGTGGATACCAAAGAAGAAACACAAGCAGCGCAGTTGGCGTTGGCCGAAATCAACCAAGCTATTGAAGTAATTAATGATATGAATAATCAGATCGCTTCAGCGGCAGAAGAGCAAAGTTCGGTGTCGGAAGAGATCAACCGTAATGTGGTTGTGATTAATGATACGGCGATGGAAGTGATGGATACCATGTCATCTTCTGTAGCGATCAGTAACGAACTGACAGTAAAAGCCAGTGATCTTCACAGTGAGTTGAGTAAGTTCAAGTTGTCTTAATCAAGCGAGTGAGTGAGTTCAAGCCAGCTCACTCGGTTCATTTCCGGCAAAACAAAAGGGCTCCAGAGTTACCTCTGGAGCCCTTTTTAGTATTCAAGTTCTAATGAACTAACGACGTTTTGGTTTACGTTGACCGGCTGGTTTGCCTTGGCCTTGTGGACGACCTTGGCCTTGCGGCTTGCTACCTGCTGGGCGGTTTGCGCCGTTGCCGCTAGGGCGCTGGCCGTTGCTAGCAGGGCGTTGACCACCTTGTACTTTACCAGAACCGTTACGGTTGCCAGATGGTTTACCATCTTTTGAACCGCCTTCAGAGCGTTTGTTCAAGTGGCCACCGAAACCCGGTTGGTTTTTGGTGTGCTTGGTTGCAAAGCGGTTTGCACCGTGACGGCCAGACTTACGACGTTGCGCTGGAGTTTGAGCATCAATATCTTCAGCAGGAACCAAACACGTTGGTTTGTCACCAATCAAATGCTTCTTGCCCATGTTGATCAGTGCTTCACGAATCAATGGCCAGTTAGCAGGATCGTGGTAACGCAGTAGTGCTTTATGCAAACGACGTTGACGTTCACCTTTCGCTACTGGAATGTCTTCGCGCTGTTTGTACTTCACGCGTTTCAGAGGGTTAGTTTCTGAGTAGTACATTGATGTTGCGTTACACATCGGCGATGGGTAGAAGTTTTGTACTTGGTCACACTCGAAGTTGTTTTTCTTCAGCCACAGAGCAAGGTTCAGCATGTCTTCGTCTTCTGTGCCTGGGTGCGCAGAGATAAAGTAAGGGATTAAGTACTGCTTTTTGCCTGCTTCAGCACTGTACTTCTCGAACATTTCTTTAAAGCGATCGTACGTGCCCATGCCCGGTTTCATCATCAGATCAAGAGGGCCTTTCTCTGTATGTTCCGGTGCAATCTTCAAGTAACCACCTACGTGGTGAGTTACGAGCTCTTTTACGTATTCTGGTGATTCAATCGCAAGGTCGTAACGTACGCCAGATGCGACCATCACTTTCTTCACGCCTTCAACTTTACGCGCTTCGCGGTATAGATCGATGGTGTGTTTGTGGTCTGTATTTAGCTTGTTACAGATGCCCGGGAATACACAAGAAGGACGACGACAGTTCGCTTCCGCTTTTGGATCTTTACAACCTAGGCGGTACATGTTTGCAGTCGGGCCACCAAGATCGGAAATTGTGCCGGTAAAGCCCGGAACTTTGTCGCGAATTTCTTCAATCTCATTGATGATCGATTCTTTCGAGCGGTTTTGAATAATTCGACCTTCATGCTCGGTAATTGAACAGAAAGAACAGCCACCAAAACAACCACGCATAATGTTCACAGACGTTTTGATCATGTCATACGCTGGAATTTTTGCTTTGCCGTACATAGGATGAGGAACACGCGCGTAAGGCAGACCAAACACAAAGTCCATCTCTTCGGTCGTCAATGGGATTGGGGCTTGGTTTACCCAAAGTTCACGATCACCATGGCTTTGAAGTAACGCTCGACCTGAATACGGGTTCGTTTCTAAATGCAATACACGACTTGCATGAGCATAGAGAATGCGATCGTTTCTTAGCTTTTCAAACGAAGGCAGGCGAACCGCAGTTGTCGCAGCATCGTGGCGTGATGGGCGAATCGTGATTGGTTGTGCAACTGGCTCATCTTTTTTAGTTTCACACTGAGTTTCTACTTCGTATGGGTTCTTTGGTACGAACGCTTCCTTACGAGGTTTTTCAATGCGAGAAGAGTCGATAACCGTGTAGCCTTCTGGCGCGGCTGGCAAGTTCACGGCAGTACCACGAATATTGGTCATGGTGCTGATGTCTTCGCCATTTGCGATGCGATGCGCTACTTCTACAAGTGCGCGTTCTGCGTTACCGAAAAGTAGGATGTCTGCTTTTGCATCAAACAGTACCGAACGGCGAACTTTATCTGACCAGTAATCGTAGTGCGCAACACGGCGTAGGCTAGCTTCGATACCACCTAAAACAATAGGTACTTCTTTGTAAGCTTCACGACAACGCTGAGAGTAAACCAAAGTCGCGCGGTCTGGGCGTTTGCCACCTTCGTTATTTGGTGTGTACGCGTCATCGTGACGAAGTTTTTTATCCGCAGTGTAACGGTTGATCATGGAGTCCATGTTACCCGCAGTGATCCCGAAGAACAGATTTGGCTTACCAAGCTGCATGAACGCATCTTTGTTTTGCCATTCTGGTTGAGCAATGATACCGACACGGAACCCCTGCGCTTCTAGCAGACGGCCAATGATAGCCATACCAAAGCTCGGGTGATCTACGTAAGCGTCACCGGTTACGATGATAATGTCACAGCTATCCCATCCTAGGGCATCCATTTCTTTGCGACTGGTCGGCAAGAAAGGTGCCGTACCAAAACACTCTGCCCAGTATTTTTTGTACTCATGAATAGGAGTGATGTTATTGGTCATATTTTGCTCTCTGTTCCAGGGAGCGCGAATTATAGCGATTTGATGATCAGGTATCTATAACAAACTCATCTATTCAAGCTCAGTTCAGCGAGTTTTATTTGGTTTGCAGAAATATCATTGTTATATCGACGATTTTTTATCTGATATCCCCTTTGAAGCCTTATGGTTATTAGCCTGCTTAGATTTGTTTGTCGCAATTTTAATACATTTGATAAGCAATGGAATGCTTATTTGAAACTCGCCTATAATCAAATTAGTGCATAGTTAAAAGTGCATGTGCCGAGCATGCTCGAAGCAACATTCAAAACCGCAAGGCTTAACCTGTTTACTTTCGAGTCATAACAGAGAATCTAAAGGTTCCTCAAACATCGACAGTGACATTGGGTTTTGAATGGAGAGCAAAAAGGCCGACCAAAATAAGGGGGCTAGGAAATGAGCGAATCACTAACGATTGCACAAGGACAAGTGCAGCACGCAGCCAATCACACTCAGGTCGTGGAATGGTCTTATGACATCTATACTCGTGAGTTTGAATGCGATCAACCAAGCATGGCCAATGCTTTTGGCTTTAAACGTCCGATTAACAGTTTAGATGAGCTGCTTCAATATATGTTGATGGGGCAGCAAGAGGCTTGTCGTCAACGCATTGCGGACGTCGAATTTATGGGTGGGCAAGGGCATTTTTCTTGCTGCTTAATGCCTAATGACGCCAAGCTCATTCATGTCACCATGAGTTTTGAAAAGCTCAACGAGCGGATTGTTCAAGGCACAATCATTCCTCAGCTGACCATCACTGGGTGTGAAGAGCTGGCGAAGATTCTTGAAACCATCTTCGATTTGCCAAACGTCGGCGTACTCGTTGCCGATGAAGACACGCGTATTCTTGGTTGCAATCGTGCCTTTGAGCTTCAGATGGGGTATCAAAATCGTGATCTCGTTGGGTTAAAAACCTACATCTTCAGCACTTCTCACCATAGCCAAGCGTTTTACGATCAGCTTTGGAAACATATTGATGAAGAAGGGTATTGGAGCGGCAATCTTCTTAGCCGCACAGCCAATGGCAGCAACCAAGCGCATCATTTGTGTATCTATCGCCTCACATTCAATTCAGGGCGTGTGCTTTTTCTCGGTTTTTCAACGGATATCTCGGCTTCCCTTTTGTGGATGAAAAATCGTTGTGAGCAAGTGCAAGACTGGTCGGCATTTTTGCCAACCAGAGATGAATTCGAACTTCAATTGGATAACCTCGCAAACGAAAGTGGTCACAAAGATCTCAATATCGTGATGACGCTAAGACCGAACTTTGCCCAGAAATGCATGTTGGAACAACAGCTAGGTTTTGCGGACTTTATCATGCGTAGTCGCTACACCAGCATTGCGGGGCAGTTATCGCGAGACGTCTTTGTGGTCTGTTTACAAACGCCACATTGTCAGTGGTTGAGCCCCTTGCGCTTGATTCAAATAGCCATGAAAGGTTTCTTTTCTGAGCTGAGAAGTGAAATGGGAAACAAAATGCACGCTACGATTGTGGAAGGGCAAACCGGGGTTTCTGTTCTTGGGTATGACACCAACAATCCAAAACAGGCACTTGCTCATGCGGCGCAAGCGATGGTGTCTTCGAAAGCCGGAGAAAACGGCTACTTCAACTTTTACAACAGTGAACTTCACGCCGAGTTGGTGAAACGTCAGCATTTGGAAACGTTCCTGAAAACCCAAATTGAAAGTGAGCTGGTGGATGTGTATTTTCAGCCAATTATTGAAACGCGAACCGGCAATGTGGTGAAGTTTGAGGCATTAGCGCGCTTCTATCACGAAAACAGCGAGTACAGCACGCAAGAGATGATTTCCATCATTGAAGACCTGGAGTTGATCGCTGCGCTGGATGACGTTGTTTGCCAAACCGCGCTGAAGCAGTGGCCACATTTGCAAAAAATCTATGGCGAAAATATCGGACTTTCCATTAATCGCTCGTTGAATACCAAGCTGGATTCATTGCAAGTTCTCCAGCGATCTCTCGATTTGATTAAAGCCAGCGATGTAAACCCAAAACTGGTGACTATTGAGTTAACAGAAACCGCGTATTTCGAGCAAGATGAAGAACACGCGTTTGCGTTAGAACAGATTCGCCAAGAGGGTATTCAAATTGCGATTGACGACTTTGGTACGGGCTACTCTTCGTTTTCTTATTTGGAAGAAGGGCAATTTGATGTACTAAAAATCGACCGCAAGTTCGTCAAGAATATTCATGAGGGCAGTACAAGTTATAACATCGTCAAAACCATTACCGATTTGGCACACAAGCTGAACGTCGAGGTGGTTGCCGAAGGTGTCGAGTCACAACGCGAGCTCGAAGTTTTGGCTGGTATTGGTGTTGATTACATGCAGGGTTTCCTCTTTTCTCAGGCATTGCCAGTCGTGCTACTCGATACCGCTCAAGCACATGACACACTTTTTAATGGTGTGATGGTTAAACCGACTCAAGATGCGATGCTGCAGTCGTTATGTCATCACGATGTGCGCCGACTCGACCCAGGTGAACCGCTGTCTTTGGCGGTGGAATACATGAATCTGAGCCCAAGCGCACCTTTGGTGGTCATCAATGAAAACCGCTGCGTTGGGTTGATCACCAAAGAGCAAGTCAACTTGCACATGACGCCAGCGATGGGGACAGATTTAGAAACCGAGCGCGAGCATCGACTTTGGAAACGGCCAGTCAATCAGGTGATGAGCACCGCATTTGAGCAAGTTGATGCCTGTTTGCCAGTCGCGGCCATTCGAGATTTGATCAAAGCTGGTATAGGCTTCCCTTGGATCTTGTGCGACGCCAAAGAAGAATATCGTGGGCTACTCACTCAAGATGATGCCTTGCAGTATCTGGCTTCATGCTAATGACTAGGTCAAGTATTGCTGCACAGGCTTAATATTAAACGCATGAGCATTAAGCCTGTTTGATGCTATTTGGATCGCAAGTTAGGCGGAGAGTTTAGGTGGTTTGGCGATAGGTGATTTGCTATTATCGCCACCCCAAAACGACTTTTGAGCTTGCATTCAACATGATTCAACAATTGCTGGTTACTTTCCCTCCAATGTTATTTGGCGCACAAGCGCTGCTGACTTTGCTTTTGATCAAGGGCGATATTTGTCCGGGTCAGCGAGGTCGTCTCCACAAAATGTTGCCTGCGATAGGGGTACTTTGGCTTGCGGTAGCATCACTTCGTATTGAAGCGTTTATGGTGGTGTTCGCGATTTTCTATTTCTACTCTCAAGTTCAGACCAAGAAAACGCGTGAAAAGGGCCCGTTGTGGGCGCTGCATTTAGCGAATGGTTTGGCGTTTGCTTACGTGAGCATTCAAGTGTTTGAACAGCCGAATTGGCCTGCTTCAGCAGCGATGGCTGTGATGATCTTCTTCTTAGGTGCGTCGTTCTCTCAATTGCTGCTTACGATTGCCCGTAGCCGACTACAGGCGTTCCACCGTATTTTACCTGTAACGGGTATTGTGTCTGGCATGCTATTGGTGCTTGCGACTTTATTTTCATCGTACCAATTGGATGAAGCTACGCTTGCGAGCGCAACGCAGCCGATTTTGATCTCTTTAGCGCTGCTTATCTCTACCATTGTGGTTTGGTGTTGGCATATCTTCACACACAAGGCGCCAGAAAAAGTGCAACTGAGCATTGCTTTGCTGCTTGCTCTTGCTTCCATGACAAGCCTACAAGGTTTGTTTGCTCTGGCTGTTTAACAGTCTGACAGTGAGTTCACGATCTCGAGTGAGCTCACTTTAAATTCTCCAGATCCTGTCTACGCTGTATGTATATACCTTGATACGTTGTCGAAGAGGAGTGTCGCGATGGATTTAAGCAATGTAGGCAATCTGGATAGCATCATTTTGTTGGGGATCGTCAACGAAAAACTACGCTTAGAGTGCGACAGTTTTGACGAGTTGGCTTCGGTCTACGAAATGGATGTTGAGTCGGTGGTGGGCAAGCTTGATATGCTTGGTTATCAGTACGACCCACTCACCAATCAATTCAAAGCGTACGAACGCTAGTCTCAATCGATTCCTTGTTGTTAAGCCATCTTGATGCCGTCAAGATGGCTTTTGCATTGTTGTCTCGCGGTCGCGAAGAAGGCTTGCAGATAACGCTTATCTTTTTCAGAGTTACGCGTTGCTGCGAACAGACGACGCCACAAACCTTTGCCAAATGGTTTACTGGTGATTAACCCCTGACGAGAAAACTCGGATATCGCCCAGTTTGGCAGCGCCGCAACGCCCAACCCTGCCGAAACCATTTGCACCAGCATTAAGGTATTGTCCGATTGTTTCCATCTGGCAGGCTCGACGCCGGCTGGCTGCAAGAAGTGCTTAACAACGTCCAATCTTTGTTTTTGAACCGGATAAGAGAGCATAGTTTGATCGGCAAGATCTTGTGGTTCGATAATTTCTTTGTCAGCTAATGGATGATTGGTCGCAGTAATTAGGCGCATTTCGAAGTCAAACAACGGTTCATAATGTACCTCAGAACGAGGTTGAATATCCGACGTGATAACGAGATCTAACTCGCCAGCCAACAATGCGGGTAAGGGCTCAAACCCAAAGCCGGACGAAAAATCTAACGTGACGCTTGGCCACGCCAATTGATATTCCCTTAGAGCAGGCATGAGCCATTGGAAGCATGAGTGACATTCGATAGCCATGTGTAATCGACCGTTGACGTCCTCTTTCAAACTTGCCAGTTCGTTTTCTGCTCTTGCCAGCTTTGGCAAAATATCTTCTGCGAGGCGCAAGAGAATTTCACCCTCAGAGGTAAATTTTACTGGGCGAGTTTTGCGTAAAAATAACTGACCGCCAATACGAGATTCGAGATCTTTGATTTGGTGAGAAAGAGCGGATTGCGTTAAGTGCAAGGCAGTAGCCGTAGCAGTTAACGAGCCGGTGTCTCGAAGCGAAGTTAATGTTCGCAAATGTTTTAGCTCTATCATGAATCCCTTTCATCCTTTGTGGTTCGCCATGAACGAATTCCTATCCCAGTCAATGACGTCTTAATATGGTTTCTTAATGCTCTGTCTTGTTGAAATACTCAATAGCTACTTTGAATTTTTGATTTAAGAATAAATACTTATCAAACAAATCCACTTCACTCGCAAGCAATTTTTTATTGCTGTTAAAACGTATTGATTGACTGCGACAGACATAACTAACTTAACGACAAAAAATGGATATGTAAACGTCTAGACGTCTATTGTTGTGATTTATTTGCGAATGAAATCGACCCATGATGAATTTTTTTAATAAACAAGTTGAATAAATGGAAGTTGTCCAAACGACAGAGGAGAGAGATAGTTTGGCCATCCAGACATCTTGTGGATTTAGAGAAAGATGCTCTGACCTAAACAAATTGAACAAGATTGAAAAAGGAATAGGGACATGACTACAACAACGCACATACTCGGTTACCCACGCATCGGTGAAAAACGAGAATTAAAATTCGCTCAAGAAAAATACTGGCGCGGTGACATCGATCAAACAGAGCTTAAAAAAGTCGGTGCAGATCTGCGCGCTAAAAACTGGCAAACACAAACAGAGGCTGGTTTAAGTTTTACTACCGCTGGCGACTTCGCTTGGTACGATCATGTACTGACGACGACGTTGCTATTGGGGCACGTGCCAAAACGTCACGCAGGTGGTTTCCCTAATCTTGATACGCTCTTCAAAGTGGGTCGCGGTCAATCTCAAGCGGGTTGCGGCTGTGCGGGTGCGGCAGCATCGGATATGACTAAATGGTTCAACACAAACTACCACTACATCGTACCTGAATTCAGCAAGGACGATACGTTTGAAGTGAGCTGGCCGCAACTGTTTGAGGAAATCAACGAAGCAGTACAAGCCGGGCATAAAGTGAAGCCGGTATTGCTCGGCCCAGTTAGTTATCTTTACTTAGGTAAAGAGGTAGAAGAAGGGTTTGATCGCCTGACGCTACTGCCACGATTGCTTACGGCTTACCAAGCTATTTTGGCTAAGCTGGCGAGCCAAGGTGTCGAGTGGGTTCAGATTGATGAGCCAATTTTGTCACTCGAGCTAGAAAGTCAGTGGGCTGATGCATTCAAGCTGGCATACCAAGTCATTCGTAGCGATGTAAAAGTGCTACTAACGACGTACTTTGACTCTGTCACCGATACGTTAGACAAAATTGTTGAGCTGTCAGTGGACGGTTTGCACGTTGATTTGTCTGCCGCGCCTCAACAGCTTGACGACGTGGTTGCCAAACTACCAGAAGGTTGGGTGCTTTCTGCCGGAGTTGTGAATGGTCGTAACGTGTGGCGCTCGGATTTGAGTGCGCAACTTGAACGTCTACAGCCCGTGAAAGAGAAGCTCGGCGACAAACTTTGGGTAGCGAGTTCATGTTCTCTGCTGCACAGCCCAGTTGATCTGGAACTGGAAACAGAACTGAGTGAAGAAGTGAAAAGCTGGTTTGCCTTCGCCAAACAAAAAGTGACAGAAGTTGCGCTGCTTGGCCGAGCACTCGATGGTGATCAAAATGCGATTTTGGCTTGTGATACCTACAGCCAGCCAATCAAGGCACGTAAAACGGCAACGCATGTGAATAAGCCCCAAGTGCAAGCTCGTTTAAACAATATTACAGCTTCACTTGCCGAGCGCAGCGCACCTTACGCGGAGCGTGCTGCGCATCAAGCTGAAGTGTTGGGTTTACCTTTGTTGCCAACCACGACCATCGGTTCTTTCCCTCAAACAGGTGAAATCCGTGTTCAGCGCAGTGCTTATCGTACTGGTCAGTTATCTGAGTCCGACTATATCCAAGCACTTAAAGGACACATTGCGGATGCCGTAAAACGCCAAGAAGCGCTCGACCTAGATGTACTTGTGCATGGTGAAGCAGAACGTAACGACATGGTGGAATACTTCGCGGAGAATTTGGCGGGCTTCCAAACGACGAAGTTTGGTTGGGTACAGAGTTATGGTTCGCGCTGTGTGAAACCAGCCATTGTGGTTGCCGACATTGAGCGTGAAAAGCCGATTACGGTTGAATGGTCGACGTACGCACAATCGCTAACCAGCAAGCAGATGAAAGGCATGTTAACTGGCCCAGTGACGATTCTATGTTGGACGTTCCCGCGTGAAGACATCACACGTCAAGAAATCGCGCAACAACTGGCTTTAGCACTGCGTGATGAGGTTTCTGATTTGCAAGATGCAGGCATCAATATCATTCAAATCGATGAGCCTGCGATTCGTGAAGGTTTGCCGTTGAAAAAGCGCGACCACAAAGCGTATTTAGAATGGGCGGTGAACGCATTTAAGATCTCAGCAGCGAGTGCAAAACCAGAAACTCAGATTCACACTCACATGTGTTACAGCGAGTTCAATGAAATCATCGATTCTGTTGCAGCGCTCGATGCGGATGTGATTACCATTGAAACGTCACGCTCGAATATGGAACTGCTTAAAGCGTTTGAAGAGTTCAATTACCCGAACGAAATCGGCCCAGGTGTTTATGACATTCACTCACCAAACATTCCGACGGAAGAGTGGATTGAAGGCTTAATCAAGAAAGCGGCAGAAAAGATTCCGGTACAACGTTTGTGGGTAAACCCAGACTGTGGTTTGAAAACACGTAACTGGGCAGAGACGGAAGCTGCACTTGCCAACCTTGTGTCTGCTGCGAAGAAGCTTCGCGCAGAGCTTGCATAAGGTAGCTCGTCACCAATTTAAAGTGGCCAATAAAAAAGCGGAGACCATCGTCTCCGCTTTTGTATCTTTTATTTAATGTCCGCCTAGCTCACTAACGACGGCTCTCGTTGTCGTCGGGCTTGAGCGACAAGCAAATTACTGTGACTATTTGATTTTGCTACAGGTTTGCTCTGAAACCAATTCATCAGCAATTAACTGACCGCGTGAGTTACGCACTTTCAATCGGTACATCAAACCCATATCAATTTGCTCTCTTACCGACGGCGTATTGCAGTATGTATAAATACTGGTATTCAGTACTTGGTTTAATGGTTTCGCACCTAAAGCATCGTCGTTGTAAATCATCATCATTTCTACCACGTTCTTGTTAGAAGAAACACGCATGATTTGCAGCGGACCGTATTCCAACGGCAGTCCGGCAGACAAGACACCAGCACGGTTAGACGCCATTAATTCAAGTTGGCGTTGGTTGTCATTGTTTGATGAACAACCCGCCAATGCACCAAAGGCGAGGAAGAGACACAGTAATTTTTTCATAACTTAAAACACTTTTTTGAACGGTTTTACGATCACGTTTTCGTAAACGCCCGCCGCCACATAAGGATCGGCGTCAGCCCATGTTTTGGCATCTTCCAAAGAGGAAAATTCAGCAATGACTGTCGAACCAGTAAAGCCGGCTTCTCCTGGGTTATCAGAGTCGATCGCTGGCATTGGACCTGCGGTAAGTAAACGACCTTCATCTTGAAGCTGTTGCAAGCGTTCTAAATGTTGAGGACGAACGCCCATACGTTTTTCCAATGAGTTCTCGACGTCCTGAGAAAAGATGACGTACCACATAGCATAGTTCCTTAATTGGTGGGGTAAAGTGTTAATTTAACGTCTTTTTTGAACCTCTCACAAGTGAACAATAGAAAATGTGAGATTCTTCCTAGCAATTCGATTTTATGACAACTTAGCTTTGCACTGGACGTGGTTTGCCTTCACTGTCGATGGCTACATAGTTAAAGGTTGCTTCACAAACCATGAAACGATCTTCGATGCCGTCTACTTTCACTGGTTTCACCCAAACTTCTAGGTCAACGCTCATAGATGTACGGCCGATTTTCTTACACACGCCGTAACAACAAACCACGTCACCTACGCTGACTGGTTTTTTAAATGTAATGCTTGAAACAGAAACGGTAACGACGCGACCAGAACAGATCTCTTTCGCCAGAATCGCACCCGCCAAGTCAAGTTGAGACATTATCCAACCACCAAAGATATCGCCGTTTGCATTTGTATCAGCGGGCATTGCAAGGGTACGAAGCAGAAGCTGGCCTTTCGGAGAGTTAAATTCTTGGCTCATAGTGACATCCTAAATCTTCAAGGGCGCTCAAAAAAAGCGCAAATATGGTGTGCCAATAAGAATACTAATGCAGTAATTATTGGTCCGTTGAACAAAACAGCGACCCGAAGGTCGCTGTGAATAATACATTTGCGCGGATTATAGCAAAATTGAGTTTTTAATCATCAACCGAGACATCGGAGGAGTTATTTTTCTCTTCCTTTGGCATGTGCTTGTAAATGTAGACACCAGTAGCAATCATGTAGGCGAAGGTGGCAATCAGCATTCCAAATACTTTGAAGTTAACCCAAACATCCAGAGGTAGCTCGTAAGCGATGTAAATGTTTAGGCCTGCAAAAAATGAGAAGAAGCCTACCCATGCCCAGTTTATCTTCGCCCAAATCGCGTCAGGTAGCGTGATCTCTTTACCCAACATGCCTTTGACGACCGATTTTCCCATTAAGTGGCTGGCGGTTAAGCCAACGGCAAGCACCACGTAAATGATAGTGACTTTCCATTTTATGAAGTTGTCGTCGTGGAAGAAAATGGTCATGCTGCCGAATATCGTGACGATGACAAACGTGATCAGTTGCATCTTCTCTACTTTCTTATACAGCGCGTAGGTCACGATAAGTTGAACTGCCGTTGCAACGATGAGTGCTCCAGTCGCTACATAGATGTCGTACATCTTGTATAGAGCGAAGAAGATAATGAGAGGAATAAAATCAAGGATTTGCTTCATGTTGCCAAAAACTACCGAGTTGTTGAGTTGCTGACAGTCTAGCGGAATCTGGCGTAATGTGAATAGCTCAGGGGATTTGGATAAAAAATTGCCGCTCAATGAGCGGCAATGTATTGATATGTTTAAGGCACCTAAAAAGGCGAAATCTTGCTCGTTAGTACAGATAGCTTGGTGAGCTTCTGTAGGCTTGACTCATGGCTCGAGTGCTAAACGGTTCTTTCCTACGCCACGCGTTGGTATTGAGAAATCAGAGACTTTACGTCTTCCAAATAGCCTTCTCTCAACAAGTTATCGACGGTGGCTTCTAGCTCTTCATGCGTCATGGTGAAGCAAGTTGATTTGCCTGTCATTAGGCTCAAATATTGGTGATACTCTTGCTCGGTGTAGCGTCCGATTCTGTCTAACAATAGTGCTTTTATTCCGTGATGAATCAAGCCGTAATATGTGTGTCGGTGAAGTAACATAGCCATCTCCTTATCAAGCTTTCTGACTGCATAACAGCAAGCTCAACGCTCTGGATAATTCGGTTTGTACTTCAGTTAAGCAGTTTTAATGCCAACTATTCATTCGCAATTTGATAACTGTTCGTTACGCTGATTTTATCGAAATGAAGCCATCGCACCAGCACATCACGCAATGCGTTGAGTGTGGTTGGCTTTTCCAGACGACCATCCATCAATTTAGCGATCATCTCGAGCTCTTTCTCTCCAGACTCGCCAGACAGGGCGATGATTGGCGTAGTTGGGGAGCACTGCTTGATTTTTTCGCTGGCGTCAAACCCATTCATCACTGGCATTTGAACATCCATCAACACCAAATCGACCTGATGTGATTGAAACAGTTCCACCGCATTTGCGCCGTTATTGGCTTGTAAACTATTGACGCCAAGTCGGTTTAGGTACATTTGAACCAAAGTACGTTGCACCTCTTTATCATCGACAATGAGCACAGTTGGTGCATCTTTGTTGATTTGTACGACAGGTTCTGGACTTGGTGTGGTTTTGACTTTCTGATTCCAGTTGTAAAAGTTTGGCGTTCGAAGCGTTTCTACTTTCGGTGCATTTGGCACAACCGGAAAATGCAGATAAAACTCAGTAAACTCATTAGTTACCGATTTACACTCAATTCGACCACCAAAAGAACGCATCACACGCTGACAGTAACCCAAGCCAAGTCCGCTACCGCCGCTCTTCTGGAATGAGAAAAAGTCATCAAAGATTTTGTGTACGATGCTGTCATCAATCCCAGGCCCTGTATCGCGGAAAACAAGCGTGTTTTCATAAGGGCCGACGAGGGTTCTGATTTCAATTTGACTATCGGGATAGGAATCAAAATAGTAAATCGCATTGCGAATCAAATTGAAAATGACAAAGTTGAACAGCGTCTCGTTGATTTTGGCGACAAAGTCGTTTTGAGTCGGAAGTTTCACCCTTTCGATGATGTGTTCGTTTTCAAAACCGTATCGACTCACCGCAAGATCCACCGCTTTATGAATCGAGGTGAGCGAAAGGGGCTCATGCACAGCAGAAGTATCGCTGACTTCGCGCAAGATGATGTCGATGAGTTGGCGTCCACGCTGAATTGCTGCTTGGCCTTTTTCGATATCGCTTCTGATCTTGTCATCGGATGCATTGCTATCAATGTGCTGTGTCAGCGCTTCAAATTGAAGCTGAACTTGCGCCAATGGGTTGCGCATCTCATGGGCGATCGAGTTGGCCAACGCGCGGCTTTGACGAATCTTCCTATCAGACTCAATCGTATTTTGTACGCGGATCAACAATGTTTGTAGTGCTGAAATCTCTTCGTTCGAAAACAGTTTGTTATCGCTTTTGTGTGAAGAAATCAGCAAATGTGAAACCGACTTTTCACGACCAAACAGTGGCATAACAAGTGCCGTGTTACTCGATCTCATGCGTTCATACAGAGCTTTGATTGAACCTTTTGAAGACGGTTTTTCGTCGAGCCTTTCAGAAAGTTCGTCGAGCACCAAAACCGAATCATTGCTGTGTAAATAATCTTCGTAGAAGGTTTCGGTGTAGTTACTGGTTACGAGTTGAAGCTTGTCATTGGGTATGTTGAGTAATGTGCTCAACTGATGCACGGCATCGTCGATTGAGCGCTTAAACTCTTCTTCTAACGCTAAGATCTGCTGAACTGGTGTTTGTCGATTGCCGTAGATAAAGAACGATGCGATTCGGCTAACGCGTTTGTAGACCAAGTGCCAGGTGATGCCAATCAAGGCGCAAATCGGAATTGAGATGAGCCATTGATTGTCTTCAGACATTGGAATAAATACCGCACCTAATGGCAGGACGAAAATGGTGCACACAAAAAGCACACTGATCGTCAGATAAGCAAGGTATTTGGCGCTGTAGAATCTCGATGTAAGCAGCGCGTAACCAACAAACAGCATTTCACTGATGGATAACGCTGGTGGTAGCCAGGTTAGTGAGAAATCCCCAAGGAAGTAGGTCATGCCTAGGTGTATGACAGCCGTAGACAGCATGAATACTAAGATCCCTGCGATCATGTAATTGTTCTTCGCTATAGAGAGCTTACTGCTGTTTGCGCGCATGCTAATGAGGTTGGTGAGTGTCATAACGACAAAGGTCACCAATCCCATGAAGAAATAAGAAGTGTGAGGGCCAAACTCAATCACAAATTGACTAGGGCCATCAATCAGCACATTCTCAACGGTTAGGTTCGGGCGTAAATTGATGACCAGAGAATAAACCGTCAGCGCAACAAAAATGCCTTGTTGCCACAGTTTTACTTTGCCTTTTTTCTGTTCGGCGGCGAGCTGGCAAGAAAAGTAGAAAGCAAAAGCAAATGCGAAGAAGGAAGCTAAGTTGGCTAATTTCGCCATGAAAATGCCGCCCTCTGACCCAAGCAGAGGTAGCAAATCGGTATGGAAGTAGGCGTTACTGCTAATCCAAATAATAATGCATGTCGAATAGGCGATATAAGGCGCGTGGTACGAACCTAAGATCACTTCGTTCTTTTGTTTAAGGCGATAGCAGTAGTACAGCAGCCACACGAGAACCACGGCCACTGTCGCAAACAGTGTGATGGCTTTCGGGTAGAGTAGGCCACTAAGACCTATATCAAGCATGTTCATTCACCTGCGTATTTTGTCTGATTACTCGAATACGGCGTTTATAATCGCGAAAGTCTGTGCGTTTAAAGGTGTCTACCATCGATTCAAAATTCCAGAAGCCCCGGTACGTATTAATACCGTCACCGTTAATGTCGCAGTATCCTGAATGAAAGTAGGCTTTAGAATCAATAGATTGATAAAAATTTAACATGAACGCTTGTTCTATAATGGTGAACCCAACCTTGTAGCCTGACTGAAACAGCACATTCATCAGCTCTTTTTGTGCAAGATATAAGAAGTAGAGCTTGTGTTGAACGCTGCCGCTCACAGTAAGACGTAGCACTTCGCATACCGTCTCTGTTTTAGTTATGTGTGTTTGGAATGCCTGATCAAACACTGTTAAAGAACCATAGTCTGTAACGAGGTCACTTGCCAAGATATCAAGACGATTAAGCTCTTGATAGCCGTGCAGAGGTAGACAGAATCGCCATTTTTCACTGTTAAACTGCGGCGCATAACTTAGCCAAGTGTTACGTTGGTTCCAGTCTTGGATTAGTGCTGATGCGACCAACACCGAAGTTGTCTGAGTTTGGAGCAGAATAAAGTGCTTACCTTTCTGAGAAAGTGACAACAAGGGCAAAATCTCATACCACTTTTCTCCTTGAACGAAGAGCTCCAAATTACTCAGCGCAACTGCGTCACTCAAGGTCATTGCCACTGGGTAGCTGGGCAGTTGAACGCGCATTGAAGACTCTGAAATATCATCAATGAGCATTGCTGAGTAAGAGGCGTCTTCGAAGGAGAGTTCAGTCGCTGGCTCGCGGTTTTCAAGCGAGTATTTCTGTTTGATGGCTTCGATTTCGCAAGCGCACCAAAAGTATAACCAATGAGGGAAGCACTCTGCTACGGTTAATTCAAGTAGATAGACGTCGTCATGTAGGTTGTTCGGATGCAGTCGAACCAAATCTCGATAATCCATTAACTCAAACAAGACAGAAAGACTTTTGGACTGGTACTCAGGATAGCGTGCCAGCAAGTTCGTTTCTCGTTGATGAGTGATGGACTCAAAGAGAGAGGCTCTCTCTTGTGGTGTGAGGAAGCGAAGAACAATATCGATCAGTGCCTGTTGTTTTGTTTCAATAGGCAAATCTGTATTGGAAAGCGAAACCAAAGACAGCTTAAGACTCATGATACAACCTAGATCTGACGTTTTTTATAGTTAGTACGGGCGTTATATCACTTCAGAAAAATTATGCTATTAGTTTCTATTTGTATGGTTACGTAATGCAAAGAATCGAAAAAAAAAGCCGCTCTTTTCAGCGGCTTTTAAGTATTTGTTAGGAAACTAAGCTTCTTGCTTTTGTAACTCCGCTTCAGCGGCAGTTTCTTCTACTAAAGCATCAACAATGACCGCACATGCTGCATCACCAGTAATGTTTAGAGCCGTACGAATCATGTCGAAGATACGGTCAAGAGCGAAGAGTAGAGGCAGACCTTCAATTGGAATACCCGCCGCTAGTAGTACTGCTACCACTAGGAAAGAAGGACCCGGAACACCAGCTTGACCAACCGCACCTAGTGTTGAAGTCACGATGATCGCGATGTAAGCGCCCATGCCTAGGTCGATGTTGAACAGCTGTGCAAAGAAGATAGCAACCAAGCCGTAGTAAATCGCATTACCAGACATGTTGATGGTCGCGCCCAGAGGTAGAACGAATGACGCAGTTGAGTTTTTCACGCCAAGTTCTTTTTCACACGTATCCATAGTGACAGGCAGTGTCGCCATTGACGACGCTGTTGATAGTGCAACTGCTTGTGGTTTTTTCATTGCAGACACGAATTTCTTCGCTGATGTCTTAGTGAAAACATGCACCATTGCAGGGTATACGATAAAGCCAAACACGAGGATTGCTGCAACGTAAACAACGAACAGTTTGAATACAACCATGAGTGCGCCAAAACCGAATGTACCTACGGCTTCTGCCATCAGACCAAATACACCAATAGGTGCAATGATCATCACTTTATTGATCATCCAAACCATTGCATCAACAATGCAGTTCACGCCATTGATGATTGGTTCACGACGCTCTTTCGCTTGCTTAGAAATCGCAATACCAAAGAACATACAGAATACTAGGATCTGTAGGATGTTCGCTTCATTCAGTGATTGGAAAACGTTGGTTGGGATCATACCAGTAATGGTTGCCCAGAAAGTAGGTAGTTCACCTTTTGAAGCGTACTCTGCCGAGAACATGCCTTCTACGCCAGAAACGTCGATGCCCATGCCCGGTTGGAATACTTCACCCATAAACAGAGCCAATGCAACTGCTAGAGCCGAAGTTAAACCGAAGTAACCCAATGTTACCAAGCCAACTTTACCCGCAGACTGGCTGTTACCAAGACCAGCAGCACCAGAAATCAAAGCAACAGCAACCAATGGGATTACCAGCATCTTGATTAGGTTGATAAAGATAGCACCTAATGGCGCGAATACAGTCGCATCATGACCCATTAGAGCACCAACGGCAGTACCCACGATCATTGCAATGACGACTTGCACGCCAATGTTGTTTAGCAAACTCTTTTGTTTTAACACTTCCATAACCTCTGTGCTAATAAAATGTAAAATCCTAAAATTACCCACCAGCCTGTAATTGTTTTATGGATAATTATCTCGCCTTGCTTTTTACACGTATCGTTCACAATTGGCAATATGCAGCAGAAGCTTATTGATGAAATAATCGATATTTCATTGACGGGTGCTAATTTTTTGCACGATAGCAAACGATTGCCATTTGCTTAATGTATGAATTCTGTATCTCGATGTGTTCTTGAGTTATAAATCACATTTGTTGAAATTAGGTTAATGTTAATGGCTTGTTCAACGGCGGAGTTGAGGAAGGGCTTTGGTTTTTTGGTTTGATATTTATAACAATAATTAGCTAACACGCTCACATTTTGGTTCGTGCGGGTATCTGAATGTTAAATTTTTTACATTCTTGCGTTTTTAAATCTTGTAAATGTAATGTTAACAAAAGGCGGTGTGGCTTTTCCAAGCCTCCTAGTCGCCCATGATGCGTGACTCTCTTAAAGGAATTCACGAACAACAATGAAAATGACAAAGTTTTAGAGGGTAAGCCATTATGATGAACCTTGCTGCTGCCTTGCAGAGAAATGCTGCAAGTAAACCGAATAAAACGGCTTTGATATGTGGTGATAAAAAATTCACATACGCAGAATTTGACGCGATTGCAGGTAAGATCGCGACTTCGATGATTAAAGCGGGCGTCAAACCGGGAGACCGAGTGGCGTTATCGTGCCCGAATTTGCCTTTCTTTCCTTTCGTTTATTTTGCGGTTCAGAAGGCGGGTGCCGTTACCGTTCCGCTGAACGTGTTGCTCAAATCTAGAGAAATCAAATACCACCTAGAAGATTCGAAAGCGAAGTTTTACTTTTGTTTTGAAGGAACGTCCGAACTGCCAATGGCGAAAGAAGGCATGAAAGCGTTTAAAGAGGTGGGTGCGTGTGAAACGATGATCGTAATGACGCAAGATCAAACGCAAAAAGAGTACCAAGGTTTACCGACACTGACGTCTTTTATAGAAGATATCGAACCTTTGGCGGATTACGTTGCTCGCGATGCGGATGACACTTGTGTGATTTTATATACATCAGGCACAACGGGACTGCCCAAAGGAGCAGAGCTCACGCAGCAAAACATCGTAATGAATGCGCTTGTGGCTCAGAACATCATGGCGAGTCAGGCTGATGATGTTCATCTAGTAACGTTGCCACTGTTTCATACATTCGGTCAAACCGTGCATCTCAATGCTAGCGTGCAAAGCGGTGCAACTTTGGTTTTAGTCCCTCGATTTGAACCGAAACATGTGTTGGAGCTGATCGAAAAGCATCGAGTGACGCTCTTTGCCGGTGTGCCCACGATGTACATTGGTTTGCTGCATGTTGAACATAATTGCGATATTTCGTCGCTACGAGTAGCGGTTAGTGGAGGCTCGTCGCTACCGACAGAAGTATTTAAGACCTTTGAAGCACGATTCAATGTACCAATTCTAGAAGGTTACGGCTTGTCCGAAACCAGTCCGATAGCGTGTTTTAATCACCTTGATCAAGAGCGAGTACCGGGCTCTGTCGGGCAACCGATTCAAGGTGTTGAGGTGAAAGTCGTTGATCTTGACGGTCATACTCTCCCTGTTGGTGAGGAAGGCGAAATTATTGTGCGCGGGCACAACGTCATGAAAGGTTATCTT
This sequence comes from Vibrio sp. SALL6, assembly GCF_002002385.1. Taxonomy (NCBI): domain Bacteria; kingdom Pseudomonadati; phylum Pseudomonadota; class Gammaproteobacteria; order Vibrionales; family Vibrionaceae; genus Vibrio; species Vibrio sp. SALL6. Next base: position 101,128 of record NZ_MQVK01000031.1, on the reverse strand, counting down.
GATCGCCCAGAAGTGACGGAATCGGTGTTGCAAAGTGGTTGGTTCCATACCGGCGACGTCGGGCGATTTGATGAGTCGGGTAATCTGTTTATTGTCGACAGGATGAAAGACCTGATCATTCGAGGTGGCTTCAATGTGTATCCTCGTGAGATTGAAGAAGTATTCATGACGCACCCTGCGGTAGCGATGGTGGCTGTGATAGGTATTCCGCATCAAGAATATGGCGAAGAGATCAAAGCCTATGTGGTATTAAAACCGAATCAATTTGTTGAAGCCGATGAGCTGCAATTATGGGGACGAGAGCAGTTAGCCAATTTCAAATACCCAAGGTTTGTCGAAATTCGTGAACAGTTACCGATGAGTGCTACGGGTAAAATCTTAAAGAGAGAGCTAAAATCGGAACTCGAAGTCGCATCAGTATGATGTCAAAGCCAGCGAAGTTCTCGCTGGCTTTTTGTTTGATCTGCATGGCATTGGCTGGTGGTCGTTTTGGCTGAGTACGTCGGTTAGACCAAAGCGTGTTTGCATTTACAACTATTCCAATTGTTTGAGATACGCTTCCATTTTCAGTGGATTCAATATGGTAATACTGCCGTATTGCAGCCTAAGAACGTTCGAGTTTTCCAATTTCTTTAGTACCTTATGAACACTTTGTCGTGTTAGCCCCATCATGTTGGCGATGTGCTCACGAGTCACTTTCACTACACAAGACTGGGCACTTATAGGACGGTTATGTTGATATTCTGCCAGAAGCAATAATCGTCTGCCGATCCTCTCTTCTATGCCGCGAATGGCGTCGTCTTCGATAACGGAAATCGCAGACCATAATCTGCGGCTGAGCAAATCCAGAATCACAGGGTAGCTTTGTGGATATTTGACTAACAATTGCCGAAATTTATCGCCAGGTAGCTCTAATAGGGTTACGTCGGTATGAGCCGTTGCTCCGAAAATGCGTGGCATGCCGGGTGAAAATACATTGTCACCAAACCATCCTCCGGCTTCGAAAATCATCAAGGTGACTTCTTTTCCTTTGGAACTTATCGAGTTAACGCGTACAGACCCTTTGGCGATCACCATTAATGAAGAGTGCTGCGCGCCTTTGCTGCAAATGAGTGCTTTTTCGTCGAAGTGTCGTGCGCGAACGATTTGTACTGCTTCGTTTATTCCTTCCACTGGCAAACCGGCTAAAACAGGGCATTGCAGCAACAACGATTTGATATCTTCCATGTCAGTACCTTACAAAACAGGTTTGAACAATGGCATGTTATCACTTTATGGATTCGCTTCTTTAAAAGACGGTTGGAAGTGAGAGCATTGCGAGGTTTGCAATCAAGTTGATAGAAAAAACGCCCATTAACGAGAATTAATGGGCGTTTGCTGTGTTTAGCTTGTGGTGTCGGTTACTTTTGAGTTGCCGCTTTCATTGCTGAGACAAATTCACCAAGCTTATCGAGCATGATTTGCGGTTGCTCTACGTGTGCTTCGATGATTTTTACGACTGCTGAACCCGAAATTGCACCTGCAGCGCCCGCTTCAATGGCTTGTTTTACTTGTGCTGGTTCAGAAATGCCGAAACCTAGTAACGCTGGTGGTGCATTAAACTGGTTTAGCTTTTCAAGCATGTGGTCAACTGGCATGTTAGCTTTGGTTTCTGCACCCGTCACACCCGCGCGCGAAAGCAGGTAAGTGTAGCCGCCGCCCAATTCAGAAACTTGTTTTAGCGTCTCGTCACTTGCCGTTGGTGGTGCGATAAAGATTGGGTGGATTCCAAATTTCTCTGCCGCGGCTACGAACTCTGCGCTTTCGTTAGTCGGAACGTCTGCAATGAGAACGGAGTCGATGCCCGCTTTTGCACAGCGTTCGTAGAAGCTTTCAATACCGCGTGAGTATACAAGGTTGGCGTACATCAATAGACCAATTGGCAGGTCTGGGTACTTTGCTCGAATTTTTCCGATTTGCTCAAAACAGATATCCGGAGTTGCACCCGAATCTAACGCTCGAATGTTGGCTCCTTGAATTGTTGGGCCGTCCGCCAAAGGGTCTGAGAACGGAATACCAAGTTCAAGCGCATCAGCGCCAGATTCAACCAGTGTTTCCATGATCGTGTACGATTGCTCGGCGTTTGGATCACAAACCGTCACGAATGGTACAAATGCGCCTTGGTTTTTCTCGTTTAGGCGTGCAAACATCTTCTCATAACTGCTCATTAGATTACTCCTTTTTCTTCTAAGATGGCGTGTACGGTGAAGATATCTTTGTCACCTCGACCAGATAGGTTAACAACCAGTAATTGCTCTTTTTCAGGATTCTCACGAGCCATACGCAGTGCATGTGCCAGAGCATGAGAGGATTCAAGTGCAGGAATGATGCCTTCGCTGCGAGCTAGTTCTTGGAATGCTTCTAATGCTTCATCATCCGTTACGTTGTCGTATTCAGCGCGACCGATAGCGTTAAGATGTGCGTGCTGTGGACCAACTGAAGGGAAATCTAGACCGGCTGAAACAGAGTAAGACTCTTCAACCTGACCATTCTCATCTTGCATTAATGGTGCCTTCATACCAAAGAAGATACCTGTTTTACCATGCTTAAGTGGCGCACCGTGTTGATCCGTATCGATGCCTTTCCCTGCTGGCTCCACGCCAATCAGGCGAACGCTTTCTTCTTCGATAAAATCTGCAAACATACCAATCGCGTTTGAGCCGCCACCCACACAGGCGATAACAGCATCAGGTAGGCGACCTTCACGTGCCAGAATTTGGTTTTTAGTTTCTTCACCAATCATGCGTTGGAACTCACGCACAATAGTCGGGAATGGGTGAGGGCCTGCTGCTGTACCGAGAAGGTAGTGTGCGTCTTCGTAGCTGCCTGACCAATCACGCAGCGCTTCATTACAAGCATCTTTAAGTGTTGCTGAGCCTGAATGGACAGGAATTACTTCTGCACCCATCAGTTTCATGCGGAACACGTTCGGGCTTTGACGTTCAACGTCTTTTGCACCCATGTAAACTCGACACTTGAGGCCAAGTAGTGCACACGCAAGTGCAGTTGCTACACCGTGTTGACCTGCGCCTGTTTCTGCGATGATTTCGTGTTTACCCATGCGCTTCGCAAGTAGCGCCTGACCAAGTACTTGGTTGGTTTTGTGTGCGCCGCCGTGAAGCAGATCTTCACGTTTTAGGTACAATTTTGTTTTTGTGCCTTTGGTTAGGTTACGAGTCAGAGTCAGTGCCGTTGGGCGACCAGCGTACTCTTGAAGGAGCGTCATGAACTCGCTGCGGAATTCTGGATCTTCTTGCGCGTCAATAAACGCTTGCTCTAGTTGCTCAAGTGCTGGAACTAGAATTTGCGGAACGTATTGACCGCCATATTCGCCAAAGTAGGCATTCAGTTTTGCCATTTTGATAATCCTTCTCGTATTTTTATAACTGCGAATAACTTTAGTAGTTGCGAATAGCGTGAAATGCGGCTTGCAACTTCTGTGAATCTTTTTTCCCCGGTGCGCTTTCTACTCCAGAGTTTAAATCTAATCCCAAGCAGCCTAATTTTGCTGCTTGCTGTGCATTTTCAGGCGACAGTCCACCTGCCAGCATGATTTGACTAGGATCGCCGATCAAAGACCAGTCGAACACGTGGCCTGTGCCGCCAGTTTGAGTACCAACTTGAGCATCCAGTAGGTGACGGTCAATGTTGTCTGCGAGCAAGGATGGCTTTGTATCCGCCACGCCGTAGGCTTTCCAAATCTCGACGCCAACGGGTAGTTCTGTTTTGAGCTGGTTGACGTACTCTTGATCTTCTAGCCCATGTAACTGCACGGCTTTTAAACCCAACGACGTTACGATTGAGGCGACATAATCAACGTCGTGATTTTGGAACACGCCAACATAATTAAGTGGCGCGCCGCTCATGGTTAGGCGAGCACTTTCAAAATCGACCGCTCGTTTTGATTTCTCAACGAAAATCAGACCACCAAATACTGCGCCTGCTTGATACGCTTTTGCCGCATCATCTGGGTGAGTCAGACCGCAAACCTTATTTTCACCTAGCGTTACTTTACGAACCGCAAGTTCTAAGTTGTCTTCCGCCATCAGCGAGCTGCCAATCAAAAAGCCGTCTGCATATTCTGCTAAGTCACGAACTTGTTGATGAGTGTAAATGCCAGACTCTGAAATAACCGTTGCGTTTGGTGCAAGCTTACGAATGGTTGGCGCAAGCGCTTTAGTTCGGTTTAAATCCGTTGTTAAGTCGCGCAAGTTGCGGTTGTTTATACCGATAACTTTAGCGCCAAGCTGAACTGCGCGGTGAAGCTCTTCTTCGTTGCTGACTTCCGTTAAAATGCCCATATTTAGGCTGTGCGCAGCTTCTTCTAACGCTTTGTACTCTTCGTCATTCAGTACCGAAAGCATGAGCAATACCGCATCCGCGCCATAATGACGAGCAAGGTAAACTTGGTAGGTATCGACCATGAAGTCCTTACACAACACTGGTTGTTTCACTTGTCGGCGAACTTGAGGTAGAAAATCGAAGCTACCCTGGAAGTATTTTTCATCGGTCAGAACCGAGATCGCGTCTGCGTAGTTGTTGTAAACCGACGCGATGTAGTCCAAATCGAAGTCGTTGCGGATAAGGCCTTTTGATGGCGATGCCTTTTTGCATTCTGTAATGAATACGGTTTTATCGCCACTCAATGCATCATAAAAACTGCGATCTGACGGCAATAGATCCGACTGAAAAGTGCTCAGATGCTGTGATGCTTTTCGCTCTGCTACCCATTGGTATTTATCGCGAACAATTTTGGCAAGCACTTCCGCCATTTCTGCTTCTTTTTTTGAGACGTGCTCTGATAAGTTGTTTGCTTGCTGGGTGTTGAAGTCAGTCATCTTCATCTGCTCCTTAAGCGTGTGCGGCAAGTTGCTGTACCAATTGGAAAGCTTTGCCTGAGTTCATAGCCTCGATCGCTTGCTGCGTGTTGGCTTTTAAATCTTCGTGGCCGAATAAACGCATTAGAAGTGCGACGTTAACCGCGACTGCGCCTAATTGTGCGTCTGTACCTTTACCCGTCAGAATGTTGGTGATGATCGCTTTGTTTTCTTCCGGGTCACCGCCTTTAATGGCTTCTAACGGGTGAGACTCTAGACCAAAATCTTCTGGCGTCAGCGTGTATTCGGTGATCTTGCCATCTTTGATTTCGGCAACCGTTGTTGTACCGTGAATGGCCACTTCATCCAATCCGCTACCATGTACGACAGCGGCGCGCTTCAAGCCCATTTGTAGCATGGTTTCTGCGATAGGACGAACCAGTTCTTCACTGTAGACGCCCATTAATTCGATGTTTGGACGTGCAGGGTTAATCAACGGGCCAAGAATGTTGAAAATGGTGCGCGTTTTCATGGTTTGGCGCACAGGCATCGCGTGGCGAACGCCTCCGTGATATTGAGGCGCGAACAAGAAGGCAACGCCAATGTCGTCAACCGCTTTGCGGGTGTCTTCAGCACTCATTGCTAGGTTGATGCCAAACGAGTCCAGTAAGTCAGAAGAGCCGGATTTACTTGATACGCTGCGGTTGCCGTGTTTCGCGACCTTTAGGCCACATGCTGCTGCAACAAAGGCGGCCGTCGTCGAGATATTGATAGTATTGTGACCATCGCCCCCTGTCCCTACGATGTCTGCAAAGTCGTAATCAGGACGAGGGAACGGGTTCGCATTCGCCAGTAGGGCTTTTGCTGCACCGGCAATTTCATCAGGCGTTTCGCCTTTGATCTTTAATGCTGTTAATGCCGATGCCATTAAAATTGGATCAAGCTCGCCGCGAATAATAGTGTCGAACAGCTGTTGGCTTTCTTCTTGAGTCAGTGATTGCTGTTCGTACAGTTTGTTGATGATTGCTTCCATAGTTTCTCTCCCCATTTCCTTATGCGTTATTTTTCTCAAGCGCCCATTCAATAGCGTTGCCCAACAAGGTTGCGCCGTAAGTCGTCATTATTGACTCTGGGTGGAACTGAAATCCGCAAACTTTATCTTGTTCGTGCACAACAGACATGACCAAATTGTCTACTTCGGCAGTGATGGTCAGGCTGTCTGGTACCTTTGTCGCCACTAAAGAATGGTAACGCGCAATTGCAAGTGGCGATGGCAGATTTTGATAAATTGCGTGGTCTTGGTGCTCCATCATCGACACTTTGCCGTGGATGATTTCACCAGCGCCAGCGACAGTACCGCCGTATGCTTCAACAATCGCTTGGTGACCAAGACAAATACCAATCATTGGCACTTTGCCTTTCATTCGTTGAATCAGCTCTGGCATCGAACCAGCTTCTGATGGCGCACCTGGCCCCGGTGATAGCAGAACGACGGGGTTTTCGAGCTCGTTTATTGCTTGTTCGATGGTTTCTGCCGGAATGTGGTTACGATAAATTTTGACTGAGTGACCTAATGAGCGGAATTGGTCCACAAGGTTATAGGTGAACGAGTCAAAGTTATCGATGAATACGATGTTCGCCATGTCTGCTACTCCTTGTTCGCAGGTTGAGAATGCGCTGCTTGAATAGCAGAGATAACCGCTTGAGCTTTTCCGCGTGTTTCATCGGCTTCCGCTTTAGGGTCAGAATCGAATACCACGCCTGCACCTGCTTGTACTTGAGCAATGCCGTTTTCCACGTAAGCCGAGCGAATCACGATACAAGTGTCGAGCGTGCCTTCTCCTGTCAGGTAGCCTACCGCTCCGCCATAGCTGCCACGACGAGCACCTTCGACATCGCGAATCAGTTGCATTGCACGAATTTTTGGCGCTCCAGTTAACGTGCCCATGTTCATACAAGCTTGGTAAGCGTGCAAAGCATCAAGGTCATCGCGCAACTGGCCAACCACGCGGGACACCAAGTGCATAACATGGCTATAGCGGTCGACTTTAAGGAGATCGGCAACATGACGAGTACCAGCTTGCGAGATGCGCGCTACATCATTACGAGCTAGGTCTACCAACATCATATGTTCAGCGTTCTCTTTTTTGTCGCTACGCAGTTCAAGTTCAATACGGCTATCTAAATCAAAATCGATTTCGCCATTTGGACGTTTACCGCGACGGCGAGTCCCTGCAATTGGGTAGATCTCTATTTGGTTGGTGTCGGTTTCATACTTCAACGCACTTTCTGGAGACGCACCAAACAAAGTGAACAGCTCGTCTTGCATGTAGAACATGTAAGGGCTTGGGTTGCTTTGCTTTAGCTCTTTGTAAGCTGCCAACGGAGAAGGGCAAGGCAATGTGAATCGACGAGAAGGAACCACTTGGAAAATATCGCCTTTTACCACGAATTCTTTTAGATCACGGACGATTTGACAGAAGTCTGGATCCGAAACGCTTGGTTGAGCTGTGATATTGGCCACTTGCGTTGCGTCTGGAAGACGCTTTGGCGATGTGCATTGAGCTCGGATATCTTCGATTCGACTTTCTAGCGCTGCTTTTTGCGAGCCGTCAACGAACAATGTTGCTTGCAGTTGGCAGGATTCTGTTTGGTGATCTACAACCAGCAATGTTTCCGCAACATAGAAGACGTAATCCGGACACTGGTTTGTTGCTACCGCGTTTCCTAATGGTTCGAAGTTCGCCACCAAGTCATACGCAAATAGCCCACCAAGGAAAATGGCATGTTTGTCTTGCGAAGAAAGATCAAAACTGTGCTGTACCAAACGAAGCGCATCAAAAGAAGAGGCTTCTCGTAGACGAGAATCTTCATCAATCGTATCGCATGGTTGGATGAATCCTAAAGTCAGTGTTTCGCCGTCAAATTGGCTTGCGACTTCGCCACGTACGTTTTGATTCAAATGCGTCAGTAGGTTTTTGCCGTTCTCCGTTAGAGCATGAAAGCTGACGGTATGTCCATAACAAACGATGCGAACCGCAGAATCGACGATTAACAGCGATTTGAGATTCTGTTTAGAATCAATTTCAGCCGATTCTAAAAGCAAGCTATCCGTTTTGTTCTCACAAATAGTATGGAACAGACGGGTTGGGTCTTGAGTGTAAGGAACAGAAGCTTTTAATACTTCCAGTTGTCCAAGTTTCTTAATTTCAATGGCCTTGTTCACAAGACCTCCTTGTAGCTGTTTTAATCGTCCTGCAGTACATAGTCGCATAAAGCAAACGTTCTCCCAATCAAGAGTTGGTCATATCCGATTAATGTTTAGGCAGTTGAATGTGAGTTGGGCGACAAAATAAAAAGCCCGCTTGAGTAGCGGGCTTTATGACGTTTGTTTTTCTAAACTAGAAGTACACGTTAGCCCACCAAGAACTTGTCCAAGTGCGCCACCAAGCAAGATCTGCTGAGTTTGTCTTATTAAGACAAACAGCAACTTTCGCTTTTTGGTTCTGGTTAAATTCTTGTAACATAGTGAGCCTTAAATTACGCGCTTTGTATTTGCGTACTAGTTAACTAGTGCGAGAGTAAAAAGTCAACCCCAAAACAGCATTAAAACGACAAAAATATGAGAATTGATTTACATAGTCACACCACGGCGTCCGATGGTCGATTAGAACCGAAAGATTTAGTGGATAGGGCACTGGGTTTTGATATCGAGGTTTTGGCGATTACAGATCACGACACGGTTGACGGTTTAGCGCGTGCCAAACAATACGTTGAAGAGAACGACTTGCCGATAAAAATCATTAACGGTATTGAAATATCAACCGTTTGGCAGAATAAAGATATCCATATCGTTGGTTTGAATATTGATCCTGAAAATCCTGCATTAGCGGCATTGATTGAGCAACAAAAGCAACATCGTGTGGCTCGTTCTGAGCTGATCGCTTCTCGTCTGCAAAAGGCCACTCGTGAAGGGGTGTTAGAAGAAGTTCAGCAACTGGCTGGTGACGCGCCGATTACCCGAGCTCACTTTGCTAAGTGGTTAGTTGATAATGGTTATGCGAAAACCATGCAAATGGTGTTCAAAAAGTATCTCACTCGCAATAACCCAGGTTATGTACCGCCAAATTGGTGTTCAATGAAAGAGGCTGTCGATGCTATCCATGCCGCTGGTGGTAAAGCGGTATTGGCGCATCCGGGCAGATATCAGTTGACAGCAAAGTGGATTAAGCGTCTTCTAGCTGCGTTTGTTGAGGCTAACGGAGATGCAATGGAAGTTGCTCAACCGCAACAAGCACAACAAGAAAGACGCAACTTGGCTGATTATGCTATACAATACAAACTATTAGCCTCTCAAGGCAGCGATTTTCACTATCCATCTCCTTGGATGGAATTAGGCAGAAACCTGTGGTTACCTGCAGGTGTTGAACCCGTTTGGAAAGATTGGGGCATCGATCCTTCGTTGGATGTATCCAAGTAACGTCAAGACGTTAGTTTCAGCGAGAATGACTTGGGTATAGTGCTCAACAAGACGGCATTCAAGCTCCACAAAAATATAGAGCCGAGAGGCTCGATAATGAGGAATTACAATGAGCCAGTTTTTTTACGTTCATCCAGAAAACCCACAGGCTCGCTTGATCAATCAAGCAGTAGCAATCATTCGTAATGGCGGTGTCGTGGTTTACCCGACAGATTCAGGGTATGCACTTGGTTGCCAATTGGAGAACAAACAAGCGCTAGAGCGCATTTGTCAGATTCGTCGCTTAGATGATAAGCACAACTTCACGTTGTTGTGTCGCGATTTGTCAGAAATTTCTCTGTATGCGCGCGTGGACAACGGAGCATTCCGACTACTGAAAAACAACACTCCTGGTCCTTACACGTTCATCTTCAAAGGTACGAAGGAAGTTCCTCGTCGCTTGATGAATGCGAAACGTAAGACTATCGGTATTCGTGTGCCAAATAACCAAATCGCATTGGATCTTCTCGAAGCACTGGGTGAGCCATTGATGTCAACGTCATTGATTCTGCCTGGTAGCGATGTGACAGAGTCTGATCCGGAAGATATCCGCGACAAACTTGAACATGCAGTTGATGTGATCCTGAATGGTGGTTACTTAGGTGAGCAACCTACTACAGTGATTGACTTCAGCGAAGGTGATCCAGAAGTGGTTCGAATTGGTTCTGGTGATCCATCACCATTCGAATAAGTTGAAATATCAACATAAACAAAAGGAGGCTATCAGCCTCCTTTTTCATTATTTATACTTGAGCAGTGTTTACGCCGAGTAAAGTTAGCCTATGCGAATTCGAAAATGTCGATACCGTGGTTTTCAGCATAGTTTATGTAAGCTGAATTAACGCCATTTAGCGTCACTTCTACGTTGTATTCTTCGCTAGAGAATACTGCCCAACCACATTCGTTGTAACTAAGGGTCAGATCATCCGCCGAATCTAAGAAAGTATCGCGAATGCCATCACCATCTGTATCTTTACCCAAATCAAAGACCAGTTTGTCGTGGAAGATATTAAAGTCGAGAACATCGGCTTCTATCTCAATGTCATTGGAGGATACCGGTTGATCAGGAACGCCAATCGCCAGACGGTTGGTAAAGACAAATGTGTCGTCACCACAGCCCCCGCTCAACACTGACTCGCCATCGCCGACCACAAGCGTATCGTTACCCCAGCCCCCACTGAGGAAGTTGTTGCCTGAATAGTCGAAAATAACATCATCACCGCATCCACCGAACAATGAATCATTACCTAGACCACCTGAGATGAAGTCATTCCCAAAACCGCCAGAAATAAAATCGTTGCCACGACCGCCTAGCAGTGTGTCGTCTCCCCAGCCGCCAAAAATATAATCATTGCCGCCGTAGCCTACAAACTTATCGTTACCGCCAAATCCGAAAAAGATGTCGGTGGTTTCAGATCCTTTTGTTCCTGTTAAATCGTCATCTCCGGATGTGCCAAAAATCCAATTTAGGTCAAGATTTGTCTTAGACATTTTTTATTCCTTTTATCTGATTACCATAGCCAGCAAGCTAAATGGGTTATTGTTGTTATAACCCTGACAATTTTATCAGCTGAGACCGTTTGAAAGAGGATAGGAACGACCCATAATAGTTCGATTCTGCATGGGAATATCTCATACTTAGTAGGACAAAAGTTGGGCCGAGAGTTTGTCTTGAACGGTAAATTGTGGGCGGAGAATTGGCAGGATTTCACTTACATTAAATGCAAGAATCGCGTATAATGACCGACCGAAAAAATCCCATCTACATGGGTAACTTGCACAATGAAGGCCAATTCTGGTCTCGACGTCTGTGAAGACGACACATAGGTAGATAAATGAGCGAAAAGTTACAAAAAGTATTAGCACGTGCTGGACACGGTTCTCGTCGTGAGATCGAATCGTTAATTAAATCCGGACGCGTAAGCGTGAACGGTGTGGTCGCTAAACTTGGTGAAAGACTGGAAGATGAGAGCAGCGTAGTTCGTATCGATGGTCACATTGTATCTGCAAAGGTTCAAGAAGAAGTGATCTGTCGTGTACTTGCGTACTACAAGCCTGAGGGTGAGCTGTGTACTCGTCATGACCCAGAAGGCCGTCGCACGGTTTTCGACCGTCTGCCAAAAATTCGTGGCTCTCGTTGGATCTCTGTTGGTCGTTTGGATGCAAACACGTCTGGTCTGCTACTTTTCACTACTGATGGTGAATTAGCAAACCGTCTAATGCACCCAAGTCGCCAAGTTGAGCGTGAATACCTAGTGCGTGTGTTTGGTGAAGTAACCGAACAAAAAGTTCGTAATCTAGTAAAAGGGGTTGAACTGGAAGACGGTTTAGCTCGCTTTGAAGACGTTGTCTACGCAGGTGGTGAAGGTATGAACCACACTTTCTACGTAGTGATCAACGAAGGTCGTAACCGCGAAGTTCGTCGTCTATGGGAATCTCAAGAGTGTACCGTTAGCCGTCTGAAACGTGTTCGTTACGGTGATATCTTCCTAGACAAAAAACTGCCTCGTGGCGGTTGGATGGAACTGGATCTGAAAGAAGTAAACTACCTGCGTGAGCTTGTAGAACTTCGCCCAGAGAAAGAAACCATGCTAGATTTGAGCAAGGATAATACGTCACGTAAGCGTGAACGTGCTCGCAGCCAAAAAATCCGCCGCGCGGTTAAGCGCCATGAAGAACGTGTAAGCACGTCTAAAGGTCGCAGCAACAATCCTGCTCGTCGTAAGCCAAAGAAAAATGCTGGCGAACAAGGTGCACGCAACAAGCATCGTTAATCGAGAGCGAAAAACGAAAATCAGAAAGGCTTGCCAATTGGCAGGCCTTTTTCTTATACGCAAAAAGGCCAGTTTTCTATATTCGGTGATGTTTGAAGATAAAAAAACACCAGCGCTAGGCTGGTGTTTTCATTCATAAGGGAAGGAGCGTTAGTCGCGCTTCCAAAGCATATGGCAGAACTTATGTTCTGGGTCTCGGCTGATTAGCATACGAGCGAATACGTCATCAAGTACGTCATTTTCTTCGTTTACTAGGCCGATTCTAACTTCGGCATACACTTCTTTGTCGACCTCAAAGCCCACATGTTCAACCCAGTCTTCACCAGTTTCAACAAGTTCTGCGGCACCGCGATCTTCAAATTGAGCAGTAAACAGAATGACATCAGCTGGCTCTAGATTGTCTGGAGCCATTTCAAGGAAGATGTCGTACGCTGCGTCGATAACGTCGTCGTAAGAAATCAAATCAGACATGCTTATGCTCGGCTCATGTATTTACGTTCAGCAGTGTTGATAACTACACGGTCACCAGTTGCGATGTATTCTGGAACTTGAACCACTAGACCTGAAGCAAAACGCGCAGGTTTAGTACGAGCAGAAGCTGAAGCGCCTTTGATTGAAGGGTCAGTTTCTTCGATGACTAGTTCAACAGAAGAAGGCAGTTCAAGACCTACAGCAGAACCGTCCACAAGGATAATGTGAATACCTTGCGTGTCTTCGTTGATGAACAACATGTCGTCTTCAACTTCATTGTGTTTGAATGTGTACTGTGAGTAGTCTTCGTTATCCATAAAGATATGCTCATCGCCGTCAGCGTATGAGTACACAACTGCTCGTTTGTTCATCTCAACTGTATCTACAACGTCATCAGACTTGTAACGCTCGTCTACGCGTGCGCCAGTTGTTAGATCTGTACAACGCATTTTGTAGATTTTAGCGCCGCCACGACCGCCAGGAGTCGTTACTTCGATGTCTTTAACTAGAAGAGTTTTACCATTAGACTCGATTGCGAAGCCTTTTTTGATTTCACTTGCCTTTGGCATTGTATATTCCTATTCATACTTATTAAGCAAAACTCGCTGATTATAGCGCTAAGTTTGTTGTGTGGCACCAAAATTCATCGTGATTGTTGAATCAAGATTAAACGTTTGATTAGGCTTGATTCCGAATAGGGGCTAGGGGATCATAAGCGAATCTTACTGACAAACTTTGAGCGCGCTTTTTAATCCATGTCTCTTCCAGTTATCGATCCTAAACAACCTTTTCAACCAGAGTTTGCTCCTTTAATCAAAGAAGTGTTGATGTGCCTAACAGGTGGTCTAGGGCAAAATCTTCACAGCGTTTATGTGTACGGAAGTGTTGCGCGAAAAACGGCAATAGCAGGAAAGTCCAACCTGGATTTAGTTGTGGTGACAAAGTCGACGTTTGAGAACAACCGAGCGACGCTGCTCAATACTATAAAGTGGCGAGCTCAGCAAAATCACCCGCAAGTCAAGGGTGTGGCGATAAGAACGGCACTTGTTAGCGAAGTTGCCAATCTTGATAGCATTTTTACTTGGGGCTTTATGCTCAAGCACTGCTGTGTTTGTGTGCATGGCGATGACTTGGCTGATTGTTTTGGTGATTATGTGCCGAGTTGGGAAATTGCTAAGCACTGGAATATGGATGTTGAAGAATGGCTAGCGGTGTATCGAGCTAAGATTGTTCAGGCGACAAGCCTTGAGGAGCAAGTTCGTGCGCAGGTAGTCATCGCTAAAAAGTTATTAAGAGCTTCTTACTCTTTGGTGATGTATCGCGATAAGCGCTGGTTTGATGATCCAATAGAATGTGGTGAAGTGTTTTTGCAATATCATCCCGAGAAAAAACTGGAGATTGACCGCCTCTGCATATTGTTATCTGGAAGGCCAATTCCCAAGCGTTCGGTCATTGGCCTAATTGATGCTTTCGGTGGCTGGCTCGTGAAGCAGTACCAAAAGACTGAGTTTCGTATTGGTTAGAACAGTCCCATCTGTGGTGCTGAGAGGGTTTCAAAGTCTGTGCCGATAAATGGCAGAATCGCATCTGCAACAGGCTTTAGCTGCTTGTCGATGTAGTGCTGGTAGTCGATAGGACTGTTACGGTATTCATGAGGCTCAGGGCCATTTAGGGTAATCAAATACTCTATGCGCCCACGATTTTGATACTGTAAAGGTCGACCAAGCTTGGCATTAATGTCGTCGGCTAAACGTGCTGCACGCACTTGAGGTGGAATGTTTTTTTGGTACTCATGCAGCTTTCGGCGTAGTCGCTTTTGATAAACCAATTGGTCATCAAACTCCCCATTATTGGTTTTTTCTACTACTTCACGCACATAGTCACTCGGGTCTTCGCCGTGAAATACCATTCGATAGAGCGTGTTTTGGAATTTTTGCGCTAATGGCGTCCAGTCGGTACGCGCACTTTCTAGCCCTTTGAATACAATGCGCTCTTGCTCTCCTTCACCAATTAAACCCGCATAACGTTTTTTCGAGCCCGTTTCCGCGCCACGAATAGTTGGCATCAGAAACTTGCGGTAGTGAGTTTCATATTCAATTTCAAGCATTGAAGTGAGGTTGTACTCAGCGCGAAGATGCTCTTGCCACCAAGAGTTTATGTATTCAACCAAGTGATTACCGACTTCATCCGCTTCCGCTTGGCTGTATGAACCATTCAAAGAGACAAATGTTGAGTCTGTATCTCCATAAATCACTTGATAGCCTTTGTTTTCAATCAGCACTTTAGTTTGCTTCATGATTTCATGCCCACGCATGGTGATGCTGGAAGCTAATCGAGTATCAAAGAAACGACATCCCGATGAGCCCAATACGCCATAAAACGAGTTCATGATGATTTTGATTGCTTGAGAAAAGGCTTTCTCGTTGTTTTTCTTCGCAACATCTCGTGCCGCCCAAAGCTTTTCGATCATCTCTGGCAGAAAGTGTTTCGAACGATGAAACTGACCACCACGAAAGCCCGGCACGGCTTGATCGTCATCCTTACCAATGTCCAGTAATAAACCTTCGACCAAACCCATTGGGTCGATCAAGAAAGAGCGAATAATAGAGGGATATAGACTCTTAAAATCCAGCACTAAAACTGAGTCATAAAGGTTAGGGATTGAGTCCATTACGTAACCGCCGGGACTCGCAATCCAGTTTTCAGGGTGCAAATTGGGTGCGACGTAACCTGCTCGATGAATTTGTGGCAAATAAAGATTGGTGAACGCCGCGACTGAGCCTCCGACGCGATCCAACTCAACCCCCGTCAACCTCGACCGTTCAATAGCAAACGCGAGGAGATGAGTGTGTTCGAAGATTTTGTTTACCAGCACGCAGTCTTGCAGGTTGTATTTGGCAAGTGAAGGCTTATCGGAGCGATACATGCGATTGATTTCGTCCATACGGTCATGCACGTTATGGATCTCTTTGCCTTCACCGAGTAATTCTTGTGAAACCGATTCTAATGACCAAGACCGAAAGTGATAAGTCGCGGTTTTTAGTGTATCGATGCCATCGAGTACTACACGTCCAGGGATTGAGATAAACCCCTGTTGGCTTTGGGATGAGCTACGAAAGAAGCTTGGCTGATCGGCGCGACCCAACATCAACTTCATGTTGTGCCATTCCGCACGTTTATGAAGGAGACGAAAATCGAAGTCGATAACGTTCCAACCAACAATAACATCAGGATCGAACGACTTAAACCAAGCAATCAATGCTTCGAGTAGTGCTTTTTCATTTTGAACCCATTGAACATTTGTTTCAGCTGGTTCTGGTTCTCCAATCATAATGACTCGAGAGTCATGAGGGCTATCCAAGCCGATGGAGTAAATAATGCCTTTTTCTGAGCACTCCAAGTCTAGCGAAACGACATGCAACTTAGGCTCATAGTCTCCACTTCGACACTTTGCATTCTGGATACGATGAAAGCCATTTCGCGATTGCTGATGACCTGTAAACTCCACACTCCCTTTAATAAAGCGCTCCATTAGATAGCGGTCAGCGAGTCGTATATCGCCTTCGTAAGTCACGATATCTTGCTGTGAGAGCAGATCTTGTAATACGAGTGCTTCTTTGGTTACTTTCGTATAGCAAGCTGCGAGAGGGGTATGCTCGAACGTTTTCAGTTCAAGAGTTCGAATTTCAACTTGAATACTTTTCGATAGCGCCAGGTTTTGGGTTTGCTCAATGTACTCTTGAGCGATGAAGAACACGGGTTTCTCACCATTGATCAATAGTTGAGTCGGACCTGCTTCTGTCGCGAGCCACAACTCTATCTGAGTTTGGCCTTTGATGTCTCGTGCTTGGCGAGTAAGTAGGAAACCTTGTTGGATGTTCAAAAGAGAGAAACCTTATAAATTTTTCAAGTCGCCATTCTAACATTATGGACTGTAAAAATAACCAGTAATAGAAAATGGAATTAGATACTTCTGCATAGTTACTTCTGGCTTGTTTAATCGGAGGTTTTTAGCAATTACAAATGGCTTAAAAAAGGATTTCTAGTTAACGATTTCTGTATATTAAACCACCAGATCTGCCAGTTGTTTTCTCGTTTGCAAGTTAAGTGATTCTCATATATCGAGGTTATATGGATATAGATACTTGATTTGTTGGGGGTAATGTTGTTAATTAGTTTTTCCTAGATTTCGGCTCTGCACATCACGCTCTGAAATAATAGAGTGGTTTATGAATAAGTTCTTGCTAAAGTTTGCGTTTCAGCACATATTCATAGAAAGCAATTTTTTGCCAAATACGTTAGTATATAGGCAGTCATACTGATATCCACATTTAGTAAAGTTATGTGGGTGCAGAGCCAATAAAAAGTGTGGAGATACAAGTTTGATTAATGTTTTCCTTGTAGATGATCACGAGCTGGTTCGCACAGGGATACGACGTATTATTGAAGACGTCCGTGGAATGAACGTAGCAGGAGAAGCTGACAGCGGTGAAGATGCAGTGAAATGGTGTCGCAGTAATCATGCTGACGTCGTTTTAATGGACATGAACATGCCTGGGATTGGCGGCTTGGAAGCCACCAAGAAAATTCTTCGCGTGAATCCAGATGTGAAAATCATCGTACTAACCGTTCATACGGAAAATCCGTTTCCAACCAAAGTGATGCAGGCTGGTGCTTCTGGTTATTTAACCAAAGGTGCAGGGCCGGATGAAATGGTAAATGCAATTCGTGTGGTCAATAGTGGGCAGCGTTACATCTCCCCAGAGATAGCGCAGCAAATGGCATTGAGCCAGTTCTCACCAGCCTCTGAAAACCCATTTAAAGATTTGTCCGAACGTGAACTGCAAATCATGCTTATGATCACGAAAGGTCAGAAAGTAACGGATATTTCTGAGCAACTTAACTTAAGTCCAAAGACAGTCAACAGCTACCGCTATCGACTGTTTAGCAAGCTGGACATTAATGGTGACGTCGAGTTAACACACTTAGCGATTCGCCACGGAATGCTGGACACCGAGACCCTTTAGTGTGAATCCTCCTTTCGATTCGGCTTCCTTTCTCAAGACAGTAACTCATCAGCCCGGCGTGTACCGCATGTACAACGCCGATGCTGTTGTTATTTACGTCGGTAAAGCCAAAGATCTTCAAAAACGCCTTTCTAGTTACTTTCGCAAAAAAGTCGACAGTGAAAAAACACGCGCTTTGGTGAGCAATATTGCCAAAATAGATGTCACGGTGACGCATACCGAGACAGAAGCGCTGATTCTTGAACACAATTACATCAAGCAGTATTTACCGAAATACAACGTGCTTCTGCGTGATGATAAATCGTACCCTTATATATTCATTAGCGGTCATAAACATCCGAGATTGTCGATGCATCGTGGGGCCAAGAAGCGCAAAGGTGAGTATTTTGGTCCTTACCCTGACTCTGGGGCGGTACGAGAAACGCTGCACTTGCTGCAAAAAATATTTCCTGTTAGACAGTGTGAAGATACGGTTTACTCCAATCGAACGCGCCCTTGCTTGATGTATCAAATTGGTCGTTGCGCTGGCCCGTGTGTGAGCTCGATTATCTCAGATGAAGAGTATGCAGAGCTGGTGGGTTTCGTCCGTCTATTTCTGCAAGGTAAAGATCAGCAAGTACTGAAGCAGTTGATAGAGAAAATGGAGGTTGCAAGTCAGCAACTTCGGTTTGAAGACGCGGCAAAGTTTCGTGATCAGATACAAGCGATAAGACGAGTCCAAGAACAGCAATATGTATCGGAAGACAGCATGGACGATATGGATGTGCTGGGTTTTGCGCAAGAGAACGGCATCGCTTGTATCCACATATTGATGATTCGTCAGGGTAAAGTGTTAGGCAGTCGCAGTCATTTCCCTAAGATTCCTCAAAACACGAGCCAACAAGAGGTATTCGATAGCTTTTTGACTCAGTACTACCTGAGCCACAATGAGGCGCGAACAATCCCATCTCGAATAATACTGAACCAAGAGTTGGCCGACGATCTCGAACCTATTCAAAAAGCACTGAGTGAAGTCGCAGGGCGTAAGGTTCATTTTCATACTTCTCCGACTGGTGCGAGAGGGAGATATCTTAAGCTGTCTAATACCAATGCACTTACTGCCATCACGACAAAAATCAACCATAAGATGACGATCAACCAACGTTTCAAAGCACTTCGCGAGACGCTGGGAATGGAGTCTATTATGAGGATGGAGTGTTTTGATATTTCCCATACGATGGGCGAGAGCACTATCGCATCATGTGTGGTCTTCAACAACGAAGGTCCGGTAAAGCAAGAATACCGACGCTATAACATTACTGGAATCACGGGTGGCGATGATTATGCAGCGATGGGGCAGGCGTTAGAGCGGCGCTACTCAAAGCAGTTGGACGTAGAAAAAATCCCTGACATCATCTTTATTGATGGTGGTAAAGGTCAGTTAAATCGTGCGCATGAAATCATCGCCCAGTATTGGGGAGATTGGCCTAAGCGACCAATCATGATTGGTATTGCCAAAGGTGTAACACGTAAGCCTGGCCTTGAAACCTTAATTACGGTTGATGGCCAAGAGTTCAACTTACCAAGTGATGCTCCAGCCTTACACTTGATTCAACATATTCGCGATGAGAGTCATAATCATGCGATTGCGGGTCACAGAGCGAAACGTGGTAAAACTCGACGTACAAGCGCGTTGGAGGGGATTGAAGGTGTTGGGCCAAAACGACGCCAGGCTTTATTGAAATACATGGGTGGATTGCAGGAACTTAAGCGTGCAAGTGTTGAAGAAATCGCCAAAGTACCGGGAATTAGTCACTCTTTAGCAGAAATTATTTTCCAAGCATTGAAACAATAAGGAAAATCCAGCAACATAAACACGCAATGTGTAAGAGAATAATAAAATGCGTTTGAATATCCCGAACATTCTGTCCCTTCTTAGACTGTTCTTAATCCCTGTATTCGTGGTTGTCTTCTATCTGCCTTATTCTTGGGCGCCCTTTGCGGCAGCAATGGTGTTCTGGGTTGCAGGTTTTACCGACTGGTTAGATGGCATGCTAGCTCGTAAACTTGGCCAAACTTCAAGGTTTGGTGCGTTTATCGATCCAGTCGCTGATAAAGTACTGGTTGCGACAGCGTTGATTTTGATTACAGAGCACTACCACACTATTTGGGTAACTATCCCTGCTGTAACCATGATTGCGCGAGAGATTATCATCTCTGCATTGCGTGAATGGATGGCTGAAATCGGTAAACGCGCAAGTGTCGCTGTATCCTGGGTTGGTAAAGTAAAAACAGTTTCTCAGATGTTTGCATTATGGGTTCTGATTTGGCGCTATGACGAATGGATGGTTTGGCTAGGCTTTGCCGCTCTGTACGTCGCTACATTCCTAACATATTGGTCGATGGTTCAGTATCTTGCAGCAGCAAAAGATGATTTGCTGAACGAAGAACATCACTAAACGAGATTAAGAAAGCAGGTCGCTATGCCTGCTTTTTTTGTGCATTTCGAATGACTTTCTAAAAATAGAAATGTGATCTTAATCTTGTTTTTTGTTCAGTCGGTGTTTGTTAGATTTGTAATTGTCCAATTATCTCTACTTGAAATAGCGAGAACCTACCGTAGCAGCGGGTGCTGAGTAGCCATAAACTCAAGATAAACAAGTGTAATTGGTCATGTTTTCGTATTAAAACTAATCAATCCACAGTCTTTCGCACAAAATCTGGTCAAACGATTTAAAAAAATAAAAATAGTGTTGACTCGATCGCTCGAATCCGTAGAATGCATCCCGTACCCAAGAGAGCACGGCTTGAAAGGGTGGTGAAAAAAGCGATGCTTGCTTCACAAATGAGGCGCCTTGGCAGAGTGGCTATGCAGCGGATTGCAAATCCGTGGACCTCGGTTCGACTCCGGGAGGCGCCTCCATTATTCTTTTGAGAATAAATGCGACACTAGCTCAGTTGGTAGAGCGCAACCTTGCCAAGGTTGAGGTCACGAGTTCGAACCTCGTGTGTCGCTCCAAATTATAGATATGGCGTTATGCGGTATCAGATGGTGTTTTACTTTTCTGTAAAGGCATCACAAAGAATATTTGTGTGCCCTGGTGGTGGAATTGGTAGACACAAGGGATTTAAAATCCCTCGACGTTCGCGTTGTGCCGGTTCAAGTCCGGCCCGGGGCACCATCTTAAATCTGCGACACTAGCTCAGTTGGTAGAGCGCAACCTTGCCAAGGTTGAGGTCACGAGTTCGAACCTCGTGTGTCGCTCCAGATTGATAAGCCCAGCTTTTTAGCTGGGCTTTTTCGTATTCGTTGTTTCTCAACAACTTCAACAAGTAAGTCCAACTCTCGCCAAACAAATGCAAATTCTAGGCTATCTGGGAAACCAGTTCTTTTAAATGCACATCCATACTATTCAACCAGTTTTATTTATGACTTTGTTAGATGCATATTGACAGAACAAGATAAATTCACCTCTATCAGGTAAGTTATTGAGATCAGAATAAGAATGGTTTTGTTGTGATCGCTGTCAACTTATGAATTGTGAAAAGTCGTTGCCAGAAGATTTTATTTTGTGATAAATTCGCGCGCAATCTCGGAGCGTAATTTATGACGCTAGTTCTCTGGGGGATACGCGTAGTGACCATTCAAGCTGATTGTGACACTACGTAGGGTAGGTATCGGTAAAGCCATTTGTCGATAGACGGGATACTAATGCTGTAAATGCAGCATGTTAATGGGAAACCCAACATTGAAACCTTTGAATAAACACACACTAATCAGCTTCATACTGCCGAAATGTCCTGTTTTACAAAACGGTTGCATTACGGAACCTTGATTAATTCCCAGCACAAATAAAAGTCACCGATGTTGTGACTGACTATCTGTATTTGTCTTTTACGTAGCGACAAATGCGGAGGTTTACCTATATCTCCTGTAATTAAATTCAAACGAAAATAAATACAGGTTCGAGAATTATTACAATTCAAGGGATTAAGTAGTATGAGCACTGCCTTTGAAGTCGATAACACTATCGCAAACATTTTTTCTTCTCAGGTTCCTTTAGTTGAGGGAACGTATGACTTAACGCCGGATCAAGTTCTATTAGAACAGGCGGAGCATGAATCTGAGGTTCGTTCTTATCCACGTCGTCTACCGATTGCGATTAAGCAAGCATATGGCTGTTTGGTAGAAGATACTCGTGGTCAAGTCTTCCTAGATTGTCTAGCTGGTGCTGGTACTTTAGCGTTGGGTTACAACCATCCTGAAATTAACCAAGCGTTAAAAGAGCAGTTAGACTCTGGTCTGCCTTATCAAACTCTTGATATTGCCACTTCTGCTAAAACTCACTTTATTAAGTCTGTTAAGTCTTTTCTTCCTCAAGAGCTGGGCGATAACTGTGTTATTCAGTTCTGTGGACCATCGGGTGCTGATGCGGTTGAAGCTGCGATCAAGCTAGCGAAACAAACGACAGGTCGTAATACCATGTTTGCTTTCCGTGGTGCATACCACGGTATGACAAACGGTACGATGGGCATGATGGGTAATTTAGGAACAAAAGCGCGTCGTACTGGCTTAATGTCAGATGTGCACTTTATGCCTTTCCCATACAACCTACGCTGCCCATTTGGTCTTGGCGGTGACGAAGGTGCGAAAGCAAGTATTCGTTATATCGAGCGTTTATTGAATGATGATGAAGCGGGTATAATGAAACCTGCTGCGATCATCGTAGAGCCAGTACAAGGTGAGGGCGGTGTAATTCCTGCTCCAGCATTCTGGTTGCGCGAACTACGTCGTATTTGTGATGAGCACGGTATCCTACTGATTTTTGATGAAATCCAGTGTGGTGTGGGTAAATCTGGTTACAACTTCGCTTTCGAAGAAGCGGGTATCGTGCCTGATGTATTGTGTCTTTCTAAAGCGATTGGCGGCGGCTTGCCAATGTCACTGCTTGTGATCAATAAGCAACACGATACGTGGAAGCCAGGCGAGCACACGGGCACATTCCGTGGTAACCAACTTGCAATGGTTTCAGGTGCTAAAGCGCTTGAAATTATCCAACGTGACAACCTTGTTGAGCATGCGAACGTTGCGGGCCAATACCTACGTTTTGGTCTTGAAAGCATCCAAAAACGTGTTAACTGTATTGCTGAAGTTCGTGGCAAAGGCTTGATGCTGGGTGTTGAAATCAAGAATCCTAACGGCGAGCTTAACAAGTTTGGTGAGCCTCTTGCTGACGGTCAGTTGACCCTAGCGATTCAACGTGCTGCGCTTGAGCGTGGTTTGATGGTTGAAAAAGGCGGCCGCGAAGGTTCTGTTATTCGCTTCCTTCCACCACTTATCATTTCATTCGAACAGATTGACTTCGCATTACGTGTGCTTGAAGAAGCGATCATCGCCGCAGGCGGTAGCCACGTTGAAGCTGCACCACAAGAAGAGTGGAAAAAGCACTTCATCCATACCGGTGAACTAGGCAGTGCTGAGTTTGCATCAGTAATGAACCACACAACTGCTGCAATGAAGTCAGTGTTTGAACAAGTTAACGCACCATACTCAGGTATGGAGCCTAAAGCGTTAGAAGATGCGATCAACGCGGTTGACCTAGACAACAAAAATGCGCCACTTAAATCCGTAATCGATGATGCGGCAGAGCTGGTGGCAAAGAACGCTATCTTCACTCAACACCCTGATTGCATCGCGCATTTGCATACGCCTCCTTTAATGCCGGCTGTTGCAGCAGAGGCGATGATTGCAGCACTGAACCAATCAATGGATTCATGGGACCAAGCATCTTCTGCAACTTACGTTGAGCAAAAAGTGGTCAATTGGTTGTGCGACAAGTACGACTTAGGCGAAAAAGCCGATGGTATTTTCACTAGCGGTGGCACTCAAAGTAACCAAATGGGTTTGATGCTGGCACGTGACTGGATCGCAGATAAGCTAAGTGGTCACTCAATCCAGAAGTTAGGTCTGCCTGACTACGCTGACAAACTTCGCATCGTATGTTCTAAGAAATCACACTTTACAGTTCAAAAGTCTGCATCTTGGATGGGTCTTGGTGAGAAAGCGGTGATGACTGTGGATGCAAACGCTGATGGCACCATGGATATCACGAAGCTAGATGAAGTGATTGCGCAAGCGAAAGCTGAAGGGTTAATTCCATTTGCGATTGTTGGTACTGCGGGTACGACGGATCACGGTGCAATTGATGACCTAGACTTCATCGCCGACATGGCAGTCAAGCACGACATGTGGATGCATGTGGATGGTGCTTACGGTGGTGCGCTGATCCTTAGCAGTCATAAGTCTCGCCTGAAAGGCGTTGAGCGCGCTCACTCTATCAGTGTCGATTTCCACAAATTGTTCTACCAAACAATCAGCTGTGGCGCACTTTTGGTGAACGACAAGTCGAACTTTAAGTTCTTGCTTCATCACGCAGATTACTTGAATCGTGAGCACGATGAGCTACCAAACTTGGTCGATAAATCCATCGTGACAACCAAACGTTTCGATGCATTGAAAGTCTTTATGACCATGCAAAACGTGGGTCCGAAGGCACTGGGTGACATGTACGATCATCTACTCGCTCAAACGCTTGAAGTGGCTGACATGATCCGTACAAACGATCAGTTTGAACTACTAGCTGAGCCTTCATTGTCGACGGTATTGTTCCGTGCAACACACGAAACAGCAGATCTTGATGAACTGAACAAAGCGCTACGTTTAGAAGCGTTGACTCGCGGTATCGCGGTATTGGGTGAAACCATTGTCGACGGTAAAACCGCGCTTAAATTTACGATTTTGAACCCGTGTCTAACGACTTCGGACTTTGAATCTTTGCTCTCTAAAATCAATATGCTAGCAGTTGAGCTAGTTTAACAAAGGTAACGGAAAACTATGGCAATTCTACAGATTGGTGCAGGCGGCGTTGGCTGGGTAGTTGCACACAAAGCAGCACAAAACAACGACGTTCTGGGTGATATCACAATCGCATCACGTACCGTAGGTAAGTGTGAGAAAATCATCGAATCGATTCAGAAGAAAAACAATCTGAAAGATTCAACTAAGAAACTAGAAGCTCGTGCAGTAAATGCTGACGACGTAGATTCTCTTGTTGCTTTGATTGAAGAAGTGAAGCCGGACCTAGTCATCAACGCGGGTCCTCCTTGGGTAAACATGCCAATCATGGAAGCGTGTTACCGAGCAAAAGTTTCATACCTAGATACATCAGTCGCGGTTGACCTATGTTCAGAAGGTCAACAAGTCCCTGAAGCTTACGATTGGCAATGGGGCTACCGTAAGAAGTTCGAAGAAGCGGGCATCACTGGCATCTTAGGCGCTGGTTTCGATCCAGGCGTAGTTTCTGTGTTTGCAGCATACGCAGTAAAACACCTGTTCGACGAGATCGACACAATCGACGTGATGGATGTAAACGCGGGTGATCACGGTAAGAAGTTTGCAACGAACTTTGACCCAGAAACTAATATGCTAGAGATCCAAGGTGACTCTTTCTACTGGGAAAATGGCGAGTGGAAGCAAGTACCTTGTCACTCACGTATGCTTGAGTTCGAATTCCCGAACTGTGGCTCGCACAAAGTGTACTCAATGGCGCACGACGAAGTGCGTTCAATGAAAGAGTTCATCCCTGCGAAACGTATTGAGTTCTGGATGGGCTTCGGTGATCGTTACCTTAACTACTTCAACGTAATGCGCGACATCGGCCTACTAAGTCCAGATCCGCTAACGCTGCACGATGGCACAGTAGTACAGCCTCTTCATGTATTGAAAGCACTACTACCAGATCCAACGTCTCTAGCGCCGGGTTACAAAGGTTTAACGTGTATCGGTACTTGGGTTCAAGGTAAGAAAGACGGCAAAGAGCGTAGCGTATTCATCTACAACAACGCTGACCACGAAGTGGCATACGAAGATGTAGAGCATCAAGCGATTTCTTACACAACAGGTGTACCAGCGATCACAGCCGCACTTCAATTCTTCCGTGGCAAGTGGGCTGACAAAGGCGTGTTCAACATGGAGCAGCTAGACCCAGATCCGTTCCTAGAAACAATGCCAGAAATCGGTCTAGATTGGCATGTTCAGGAGTTGGAACCAGCTCAAGGGCTACCAGTCATCCACGAGCTTAAAAAATAAGCAGTTAAGCTCAGGCTAATCTTGAATTAACTAAATCTAAGCCGATGCAACTGCGTCGGCTTTGTTCGATTTTATAGTGGCTTCGTTCCGGCGAAAGTACTCAAGGTATTAACATGCAACACAATGAACTAAAAACTCCGTACTTCATGATTAATGAAGACAAGCTGATTGCGAACCTAGAGAAAGCGAAACAGCTCAAAGAAATCTCAGGTGTAAAGCTTGTGCTAGCACTGAAGTGTTTCTCTACTTGGGGTGTGTTTGACATCATCAAGCCGTACTTAGACGGCACAACCAGCTCCGGCCCATTCGAAGTAAAACTTGGATACGAAACGTTTGGTGGCGAAACGCACGCCTACAGTGTGGGTTACAGCGAAGATGACGTACGTGAAGTTGCAGACATCTGTGACAAAATGATTTTCAACTCGCAATCTCAACTTGCAGCTTACCGCCACATTGTTGATGGCAAAGCGTCGATTGGTTTACGTTTAAATCCGGGCGTGAGCTACGCGGGTCAAGACCTCGCAAACCCTGCGCGCAAATTCTCTCGCTTAGGTGTACAAGCTGATCACATCAAACCTGAAGTATTTGAAGGTATTGATGGCGTGATGTTCCATATGAATTGTGAAAACAAAGATGTGGACGTGTTTATCGGCCTATTAGATGCGATTTCAGAGCAGTTTGGCGAATACCTAAACAAGCTGGATTGGGTGAGCATGGGTGGCGGCGTATTCTTCACGTGGCCGGGTTACGATATTGAGAAGCTAGGTCTAGCGTTAAAAGCATTCTCTGAGAAGCACGGCGTGCAAATGTACCTAGAGCCGGGTGAAGCCATCATCACTAAGACGACAGACTTAGTGGTTACTGTGGTCGATATCGTTGAGAACGTGAAGAAGACAGCAATTGTTGACTCTGCAACTGAAGCACACCGTCTTGATACGCTGATTTACAATGAACCAGCTTCCATTCTAGAGGCATCTGACAACGGCGAGCACGAGTACGTGATTGGTTCGTGTTCATGTCTTGCCGGTGATCAGTTCTGTGTGGCGAATTTTGATCAGCCACTAGAGATTGGTCAACGTCTGCACATTCTAGACAGCGCTGGTTACACGATGGTGAAACTAAACTGGTTCAATGGTCTACGTATGCCTTCTGTTTACTGTGAGCGTTCAAGCGGCGAGATTCAAAAACTGAATGAGTTTGACTACTCAGACTTCAAACGCTCACTGTCACAGTGGTCTGTGAAGTAATGTTTTTCTCATGCTTACAATGACAAAGAGCAGCTATAAATAGCTGCTCTTTTTCTATGAATAAAAGGCTAAATCGACTAGCTTTCAATTATCACTCTGGTGTCTTCGCTGAGCGCTTCTAACTCGTTCGCCACATCTTCGATTTCCAATTCGCTTGGCAGCTTGATAGCCATTTTGGCGCTGAACAAGCTAGAACTCACACCGCCACCCCCGGCAATAAATACGCGTTGGCAATCCATATCTAAAATAGAGATGCCTTGTGCATCCAGAACGTGAGTGATTTCATTGACGATACCTGCACGGTCATTGGAATCGAGACGAAGTTGGAAAATGGTATCTTCTTTGTGTGAGTGAGGCTCTGAATCCACAAATTTAACTACTAGAGTCTGGCAGGCTGAAAACGCTTCTTTCACCGTGTCCGCGTTTTCTTCAGGTAACTCAACTTTTATCACCCCAGCGACTTGGTCTTCAATAAAGTTTACTTTACTGATTAACCATTTGCCTCCGTTTTCATGAGTAACAGCAGCCAGTTGTTTGATAGTCGCCGGTGATGCTTGACCGACAAAGTTAACGATAAACACAGTGTTCATGATGTCCCCTCCTGGAATAAGGTTTGGACGCAGTGCGGTGGAACGCATCGCTTAAGTTATTGGAATAAATCCTTTTCTTCAGTGTAGGTCCTAGGAAGGGGTTATGTTTGATAGAAGTCAATTTTTCACACTAATTCGCGACGCAAATAATCAAAACAGTGCACTAGATACAAAAAGAGCAGCCGTTTGGCTGCTCTTCATTAATGTCGTTCAATATGGTTGGCTTAGAACGTTACTTTCAGCTCTACGCCGTAAAACTGACTGTCGTAGCTTGCACCTGCGTCCATGGCAAACTTCGCAACATCTTGATTGCCGAACCAAGGTGAGGAGTTGAATTTCAATTCAGCGCTGCCGCCCCATGCGTCAGTCACCCAGTGGTGGATATGACCAACAGGGTTTAGGAAGAAGAGAGAAACGTCGCCTGCAGTTTCTGAACCTAACACTTCGCCGCCATTTGCTACGATGTCTTGCTCTGCTGTTAGCATCATTTCACCCACGACCGCACCAAAGAATGGCGTGATAAAGATGTCCTGCCAAGAAGGGACTTCTGCAAACGCTTCAACACCGTATTCCCAGAAGAAAGTAGACATGGTGGCAGAGTACAAGAATGATTCAAATTCGTTGTAACCTGCATGTCTTGCCGCTGTGTAGTAAACACCGCCAAAGTATGGGTGCATGATGTAGTTTAGGAAGTGTTCGTCACGGTCCCATACCGGGCCATCAGAAACGTTATCTTTCCATTTGCTACCCAGCTTACTCATGTCGCGGTCTTCTTCGTCCCACTTCGTAATGCTTTCAGGAAGAAACGTCATCAAACCAACAGTAGCCACACTCAGGCCAAGAATGGTGTACGTCTGGCCCATTAGGTAATCCCAGTCCTTATCTTGAGGAACGATAAGGTGTCTAGGCTGAAGGCCTGCGTCAAGATTTAAAGAATCATCGTTATTCTGTTCAAAAGCAAGACTGCGATTTTGAGATTCGAAGGTGTACAGATTGGTTGTTTCGCAGTAACCTGACATACAATCAGGCGTGTAAGAAAACTCTGAGTGGCGGCTCATATCGTACTGGCTCGCGTTAGCAACGGCCGACGTCGTCAGTAAGAGTCCTGCGAGAGTCTTCTTGAACATGGATGATTTTGACACAAAGGTCTCCGAGTTAATGGTTTGATGATCGGGCTCACAATTATCCCTTAAAAGAAAACCCATTTAAATACTTGACCTTAATTTAATCCCAACAAATTGACTAAGCGATTAGTCTGATAAAAAGAAAACGATATAAGTGCTCCGTATAGAAATAGAATTGTGCTTATGTTCAGGAGTCAGTTGTGAAAATTGCAATGCTAAGTACTGGTGAGGAAGTGCTTCACGGAGATATTGTTGATACTAACGCGGCGTGGCTGTCGAGTTTGTTTTATCAGCATGGGTTTGGCTTAACCAAACGATCCACTGTGGGAGACAAGCAGTCGAGCTTAATCGAAGAGTTTTTAATGCTGAGCTTCAACAATGACGTAGTCATTGTTAACGGTGGATTGGGGCCAACGACCGACGACATGAGCGCCGCAGCGGCAGCGAAAGCGGCTGAGTGCAAACTGGTATTGTTTAAAGAATGGCTAGAGCAACTGGAGAGCATGTATGCTCGGCGTGGCATTCCTATGCCTGATAGCAATTTAAAACAAGCCATGCTACCTGAAATCGCAGAAATTTTAGACAATCCTATTGGCACGGCATGTGGCTTTAAAATGCTGATCAATGACGCGATTTTTTATTTTACTCCTGGTGTACCAAGCGAATTCAAATTGATGGCAGAAACACAAATTTTGCCTGATCTTCGAAGAGTATTTCCTGATGTAAAAGGTTCATGCTGTAGTCGAATCTACACTTTTGGTCTTTCTGAATCTGGGATCTCGGATAAGTTGGATCAGCTAAAACTGCCACAAGGCTATGAGCTTGGGTATCGCTCTTATCTGCCTTTTATTGAAGTGAAGCTGTTTGGCCCGGCAGATCAGCTTGAACAACGTTTGAAGCTGATGCAGTTGATCAACAAGCACCTCGAAAGCAATACGGTTAGCATCGACCTTCCGATGGTTGAGCATGTAGGACAACTGCTGGCGGATAAAGATCTCACACTTTCTGTGTCTGAAAAAAGCAGTGCTGGATATTTAACCTACTGGTTAAACAGTGATGAAAATGCAGAAAAGCAATTGGGTCACGGTTGGGTGCTGGCAGGGCGTAACCAAACTGTAAACCATGAGGGCGATCCATTGGCTGCAACATTTGCGTTAGCGGGAGCGACTCGCGAAAAGTGCGCTACCGATTTAGCATTAGTGACCGGACAGGTTGAAGGTGGGGTATTTTCTGTCGCCTTGTCTACACCATCAGGTGAATGGGGCGCGTCTTATAAGTTAGCGAAAAAGTATCAACGTGACGATCAAGTGAAAGTGATCAGCACCGCAGCGCTGGATTTATTACGCCGTTACTTAGAGCGAAAACCTATGTTTACCCACTATGCGTTTTTAGAGAAAGTGAAAGAGATGCATATTCCTAACAGCGCACTTTAGGCTATTCACCATCTACAGATAACAAAAAGCCAAGGCGATCGCCTTGGCTTTTTCGTGTTTCTTCGTCTGGAACTATGCGCGCTTTTCTTTCATCGCGTAGTTCACACCAGTCAGCGAAACGCTTGATTTGGCTTTACAGATACAAGGGAGAATCTCATCACCTTGCGTGTAAGCCATGGCAAAACCAACATACTCCACTTCACCAGATTCCAACTTACAACGACATGCACCGCAGTGACCGTCGCGACAGTTGTATTCTGGAAGTAAGCCCGCCTGTTCCATGGTCTCCAAAATGGTATTGGATGGGTTGGATTCAATGCTAACAAGTTTGTTGATTTTGATGGTTGGCATTACAGCTCGAACCCTTCAAAGTCGTCTGCGCGAACTTCGTTGTCAATCTGACCGACTAGGTAAGACGAAATTTCCGCTTCTTGAGGCGCTACTTGAACGTTATCTGAAGACAACCAAGCGTTAATCCATGGGATTGGGTTGGTTGTTGCTTCTGGGTACGCTGCTGGTAGGCCTACCGCTTGCATACGGATGTTGGTGATGTACTCAACGTATTGGCTCAGGATGTCTTTGTTCAAGCCGATCATTGAACCGTCTTTGAACAAGTACTCTGCCCATTCCTTCTCTTGCTCTGCCGCTTCTTTGAATAGGTCAAAACAGTCTTGTTTTGCTTCTTCTGCGATTTGCATGAATGAGAAGTCATCTTGACCGTTACGTAGCAGGTTGATCATGTGCTGCGTGCCATTCAAGTGAAGCGCTTCATCACGAGCGATCAGCTTGATGATTTTCGCGTTACCTTCCATTAGCTCACGCTCTGCGAAAGCGAATGAACACGCGAAACTTACGTAGAAACGGATTGCTTCTAGCGCGTTTACAGACATCAGACAGATGTACAGTTTCTTCTTAAGATCGTACAGGCTGATTTTAACCGTTTCACCGTTGATAACGTGCTCACCCTCACCGTAGCGGTGGTAGTCGTTAGTCGTTTGGATTAGATCATCGTAGTAGTGTGCGATGTCTTTAGCTCGTTTTAGAATGTGCTCGTTCTCTACGATGTCGTCAAATACAACACTTGGATCATTCACGATGTTACGAATGATATGAGTGTATGAACGAGAGTGAATCGTTTCAGAGAAAGACCAAGTTTCAATCCATGTTTCTAGCTCAGGAAGAGAAACGAGTGGAAGTAGTGCCACGTTTGGGCTACGACCTTGGATTGAGTCTAGAAGCGTTTGGTACTTCAAGTTAGAGATGAAGATGTGCTTCTCGTGGTCTGGCAGTTTGTTGTAGTCGATACGATCGCTAGATACGTCAACTTCTTCTGGACGCCAGAAGAAAGACAGTTGCTTTTCGATAAGCTTTTCGAAAATTTCGAATTTTTGTTGGTCGTAACGAGCAACGTTTACTGATTGACCAAGGAACATAGGTTCTTTTAGTTGGTCATTTTTGTTCTGGTTAAAAGTACTGTAAGCCATAATGCCTCAATTCCTTTTAGACCTCCCCATAAGGGGAGGTGTTCGATATTCTGTTACTGCGGATTGTTAGGGTAGGGAAGATTAAATCTTACAACCGCCGCCTGCACAATCGTCATCTTGTGGTTGAACTGCGTCTTTCTGGTCGTCTTTCGCACCATCACGAGTGTTATGGTAGTAAAGCGTCTTAACACCAAACTTATACGCTGTAAGTAGGTCTTGAAGAAGTTTCTTCATTGGAACCTTGCCCGTCTCGTAACGCGATGGGTCGTAGTTTGTGTTTGCAGAGATCGCTTGGTCAACGAATTTCTGCATGATGCCAACAAGGTGAAGGTAACCGTCGTTAGAACCGATATTCCAAAGCAGTTCGTAGTTGTTTTTCAGTTCAGTGAACTCAGGAACAACTTGCTTCAAGATACCATCTTTTGATGCTTTTACAGATACGTAACCGCGTGGTGGCTCAATACCGTTTGTTGCGTTCGAGATCTGAGAAGAGGTCTCAGAAGGCATTAGCGCTGTCAGCGTTGAGTTACGAAGACCGTGTTCCATGATTTCTTGACGTAGGCTGTCCCAATCGTAGTGCAGCTCTTCATCACAAATTAGGTCGATATCTTTCTTGTAAGTGTCGATTGGCAGTAAGCCTTTCGCGTAGTTTGTTTCGTGGAACGAAGGACACTTGCCTTGTTCTTTTGCTAGCGCTACTGATGCTTTTAGCAAGTAGTATTGCATTGCTTCAAACGTGCGGTGAGTCAGGCCATTTGCGCTGCCGTCAGAGTATTTCACTCCGTGCTTCGCTAGGTAGTAAGCGAAGTTGATAACACCAACACCTAGCGTACGACGGTTCATTGTTGACTTGTACGCCGCTGGTAGTGGGTAATCTTGGTAATCCAGTAGTGCATCTAGAGCGCGAACAACAAGATCAGAAAGCTCTTCGAAATCATCTAGAGATTTGATTGCGCCAAGGTTGAACGCGGAAAGCGTACATAGTGCAATCTCACCTGAATCATCTTCAACGTTAGTCAGTGGTTTAGTTGGAAGTGCGATTTCCAGACATAGGTTAGACTGACGAACTGGCGCAACTTCAGAGTCGAATGGGCTGTGAGTGTTACAGTGGTCTACGTTCTGAATGTAGATACGACCTGTTGATGCACGCTCTTGCATGAGTAGCGAGAACATTTCGATGGCTTTTACCGTTTCCTTCTTAACTGAAGGATCGTTCTCGTATTTCACGTATAGACGTTCAAATTCTTCTTGGTTCTCGAAGAATGCGTCGTATAGACCCGGTACGTCTGAAGGTGAGAATAGAGTGATGTTGCCACCCTCAACCAGACGTTGGTACATCAGTTTGTTTAGCTGTACGCCGTAATCCATGTGACGAACGCGGTTCTCTTCAACACCACGGTTGTTCTTAAGCACCATTAGTGAACGTGCTTCGCCGTGCCACATTGGGTAGAACACCGTTGCTGCACCACCACGTACACCACCTTGAGAACAACATTTTACGGCTGTTTGGAAGTACTTGTAGAACGGGATACAACCTGTGTGGAATGCTTCACCGCCACGGATTTCTGAACCTAGCGCACGAATGCGACCCGCGTTGATACCGATACCAGCACGTTGAGATACGTAACGAACAATAGAACTTGCAGTTGCGTTGATAGAATCTAGGCTGTCACCACACTCAATCAGTACGCATGAGCTGAACTGACGAGTAGGGGTACGTACACCAGACATAATTGGTGTAGGTAGAGAGATTTTAAATGTTGATGTCGCATCGTAGAAGCGCTTGATGTAGTCAAGACGTGTTTCTTTCGGGTAGTTAGCGAATAGGCAAGCCGACACTAGAATGTAAAGGAACTGAGCACTTTCGTAGATCTCGCCAGACACACGGTTTTGCACGAAATACTTACCTTCAAGCTGTTTTACCGCAGCGTAAGAGAAGTTAAGGTCGCGTTTGTGGTCGATGTAAGAATCTAGTTCGTCCAGTTCAGCTTTTGAGTAGTCTTCGAGGATATGTTGGTCGTACTTACCCATATCTACAAGACGAGACACGTGATCAAACAGCGTTGGCGGCTCATATTGGCCGTACGCTTTTTTACGTAGGTGGAATACCGCTAGGCGAGCAGCTAGGTATTGGTAATCCGGGGTCTCTTCAGAGATCAGGTCTGCCGCTGACTTGATGATAGTCTCGTGGATATCTGTCGTTGTGATACCGTCGTAAAACTGGATGTGAGCGCGAAGTTCTACTTGAGAGACTGAAACGTTATTTAGACCTTCTGCAGCCCAAGTGATAACGCGATGGATTTTATCCAGATCAATACTTTCTTTACGGCCATCACGCTTAGTGACGGTAAGTTGTTGGTTCATTCTGCTTTATTTCCCTAAGAAAACTGATAAAAGCCGTATTTTTGTTTGTTTATGTGCAAAGTTTGTAAAGCTTGCGGCGGCTTTGTGATCAAAGTCTATCTATATATTGTAGCTTAAACACAACATATAGGGGTTCATTTGTTTGCGGGTTACAAGATAGTGCTATTGCACTGATTTATCAAGGTACAGATTTGGGATGACTTGTGGATAAGTAATAAAATAAAAAAAATCAGTAAGTGAACACTAACCGATGAGAAAAGGGCTGACTTGAATGGGGAAAACTAAGCTTTGAAGATCGGTTTATAAATAACCGCCCTCAAAAAAAAATTCCTTGATCTTTGCCTGTTTTTATTTGCGAAAAATGGGTTGGTTAAAATGGAATCTAGAGCACGAATTTCATACATAAAAAGACAAAAAAAGCGGCAACTTTGTGCTACCGCTTTTGATTCATTTTATGACTGAAATGTCAATCACAAGAAGGCGTTTTTAATGTAACGCCGTTCAGTATTTTTTAGTGTGGACGATGTAGTTTACATCTACATTACGACCTAGCTTATAGCTGTCATTTAGCGGGTTGTAATGAAGGCCTGTGATGCCCATTTCAGTCAAATCTGTTTGGTCGATCATCTTCATCATTTCAGCAGGTTTGATGAACTTCTCATGATCGTGCGTGCCTTCTGGTACTATCTTCAATAGTTTTTCTGCGCCTACAATCGCAAACAAGTACGACTTGATGTTGCGGTTTAACGTCGAGAAGAATACATGTCCTCCAGGCTTAACCAACGCGGCACATGAACGAATTACAGAGAGTGGGTCTGGCACGTGTTCTAGCATTTCCATGCAGGTCACAACATCGTAAGTCCCCGCATTTTCCGCAGCGTGGTCTTCGATGGTACTTTGGATGTAGGTCAGTTTAGTCCCTGTCTCCAATGCATGTAGGCGAGCAACTTCTAGTGGCTCTTTACCCATATCTAGACCAGTCACGGTGGCGCCTTCCTTTGCCATGCTTTCCGCTAAGATGCCGCCGCCACAACCAACATCGAGAACTTTCTTGCCGAAAAGGCCATCGGCTTTTTCTAGGACATAGTTCAAGCGAAGCGGATTAATTTGATGAAGAGGTTTGAACTCGCCTTCTAAATCCCACCAACGAGAAGCCATCTCTTCGAATTTCTTAATTTCACTAGGGTCGACGTTTTGTGCTTTAGTCATGATAGTTATTTTGCTTCGCTAATAGTCCTTTGGAAGGCGAGATTATACTCTAATGGTACGATACGTTTAAACTGCTTCTTTTCTCACAATCGTTACAGGAGACTTTTTTGGCGACAGTTGGTGGAAATATAGTCAGTTTTCAGAAAGATATGGGATGAATGTGCAATTTCTCTTCATTTAACTCATAACGAAGCTCACAACCTGATAAAACGAGCGGGAAAGTGATGCCCCAGTGATGAATTGTGTGTTATATTTTTGCACCTTACACGTATCGTAATTACGATCAGAAAATAGAGGGATAATGGCTCTATGAGCGATTTAGCTAAAGAGATCACGCCCGTAAACATTGAAGATGAGCTTAGAGGTTCATACCTAGACTACGCGATGTCAGTTATCGTGGGTCGTGCTCTTCCAGATGTGCGTGATGGCCTAAAACCAGTACACCGCCGCGTTTTATTCGCGATGAACGTACTAGGCAACGATTGGAACAAACCATATAAAAAATCAGCCCGTGTTGTCGGCGACGTAATCGGTAAATATCACCCACACGGTGATAGTGCTGTGTACGACACAATCGTACGTATGGCTCAGCCGTTCTCACTTCGTTACATGCTGGTCGATGGTCAAGGTAACTTTGGCTCAATCGATGGCGACTCTGCTGCGGCAATGCGTTACACCGAAGTACGTATGGCAAAAATTGCCCACGAACTTTTGGCTGACCTAGACAAAGAAACCGTAGACTACGTACCTAACTATGATGGTACAGAACAGATTCCAGCGGTTCTTCCAACCAAAATTCCAAACCTATTGGTCAACGGTGCTTCTGGTATCGCGGTAGGTATGGCAACCAACATCCCGCCACATAACCTTGGCGAAGTGATCGATGGCTGTCTTGCATACATCAATAATGAAGAAATTACTATTGATGAACTAATGGATTACATCCCTGGTCCAGATTTCCCAACTGCGGCGCTTATCAGCGGTCGTAAAGGCATTGTAGACGCGTACAAAACAGGTCGCGGTAAGATCTACATGCGTTCAAAAGCGGAAATCGAAACAGAGAAAAACGGTAAAGAAACCATCATCGTTACCGAAATTCCTTACCAAGTGAACAAAGCTCGTCTGATCGAGAAGATTGCTGAACTTGTTAAAGATAAGAAAGTTGAAGGCATCAGTGCGCTACGTGACGAATCTGACAAAGATGGTATGCGTATCGTTATTGAATGTAAGCGTGATGCAGTAGGCGAAGTGGTTCTTAACAACCTTTACGCTCAAACTCAGCTACAAACGACTTTCGGTATCAACATGGTTGCGTTGAACAATGGTCAGCCACAGCTATTCAACCTGAAAGATATGTTGAAGTGCTTTGTGGATCACCGTCGTGAAGTCGTGACTCGCCGTACTATCTTCGAATTGCGTAAAGCTCGTGAGCGTGCGCACATTCTTGAAGGTCTTGCACTTGCTCTAGCGAACATCGATGAAATCATCGACCTAATTCGTAAAGCGCCGACTCCTGCTGAAGCAAAAGCTGGTCTTATTGCTCGTGGTTGGGATCTAGGTAACGTAGCAGCAATGCTTGAGCGTGCTGGTACTGATGCGGCTCGCCCTGAATGGCTAGAGCCTCAATACGGTATCCGCGACGGTCAATACTTCCTGACTGAACAACAAGCGCAAGCAATTCTAGATCTACGTCTACATAAATTGACCGGTCTAGAACACGAGAAGATTCTTGCTGAATACAAAGAGCTTCTAGAAGAAATCGCTGAGTTAATGCACATTCTTGCAAGCACAGAGCGTTTGATGGAAGTGATTCGTGAAGAACTAGAAGCAGTTCGTGACGGATTTGCTGATGCACGCCGTACTGAAATCACAGCAGCTAGCCATGACATCGACATGGAAGAGCTGATTGCTCGTGAAGACGTAGTCGTAACTCTATCTCACGAAGGTTACGTTAAGTACCAAATCCTAAGCGACTACGAAGCACAGCGCCGTGGTGGTAAAGGTAAGAGTGCAACTCGAATGAAAGATGAAGACTACATTGAACGTCTTCTAGTGGCGAATACCCACGACAACATTCTATGTTTCTCTACTCGCGGTAAGACTTACCGTCTGAAAGTTTACCAATTGCCACTAGCGAGCCGTACTGCACGTGGTAAACCGATCGTGAACATCCTTCCATTGGAAGACGGTGAGCGTATCACTGCAATTCTTCCGGTTGATGAGTTCTCAGCAGACAAGTTCATCTTCATGGCAACTGGCGACGGTACCGTTAAGAAGACTTCTCTAGACCAGTTTGCGAACGTACGTTCAAACGGTCTAATTGCGGTGAACCTACGTGATGACGATTCTCTAATCGGCGTTGATATCACAACGGGTTCAAGCGACATCATGCTGTTCTCTAAAGCAGGTAAAGTTGTTCGCTTTAGCGAGGACAAAGTACGTGCAATGGGTCGTACAGCGGCAGGTGTCCGTGGTATGAAGCTGGCTGACGACGACCAAGTGGTTTCACTAATCGTTCCGTCTAACGAAGGCGACATCCTAACGGTTACTCAAAACGGTTACGGTAAACGTACTGAATTGGCTGAATACCCAACGAAAGGTCGTGCAACTCAGGGCGTTGTGTCTATCAAGGTTTCTGAGCGTAATGGTCCAGTAGTTGGCGCAGTACAAGTAGAAGAAGGCGACGAGATGATGATGATCACCGACGCTGGTACTCTGGTTCGTACACGTGTAGCAGAAGTTAGCCAAGTAGGCCGTAACACTCAAGGTGTAACGTTGATCCGTACAGCAGAAGACGAGTCAGTTGTTGGTCTACAACGTATCGATGAAGTTGAAGAAGTGGAATTGCCAGAAGGCGAAGAAGCAGAAACAACAGAAGCGAATGCAGAACAGCAAGCTCCTGAAGTGCCAGCAGCAGACGACGCGGAAGAGGGCAAAGAAGAGTAATCTTCTCCTTCATCGCTAAATATGAAAGCCGAGCAAAATGCTCGGCTTTTTTGTATCTTCATCAACGCAATCTCTCAACCAAACCAGTACACTAAGCTTATGTTTACTCACGGGTATCGCTATGTCTTTATGGTTTTTCATTGCCATCACTTTGATGGGGCTTTTTATCGTCGTTTTGTCACTTAGCGCTTCGAAAGTGAAGCCTACCCAGTGGTTTGGCTTTTGTTTGATGGTGTTAGCACTCACTAGCGCTGGCTACTTATTGTTGAAGCAACCCCCACCGCAACCTATCCAAGCGGAGATCGCTCGAATGATGACCTCGCGAGACATCATGGATGAAATACAGCAACAGCTAAAACACGAGCCTAATAACGATGAGCTTTGGTTTCAGTTAGGTCAAGGTTATCTGTTGGAGGGAGAATTTGATGCCGCGTTGATTTGTTTCGACTACACACTCCAACTCACTGACAACGTAACCGCGACGCAACTTGCCGCTAAGGCGACAACATTATACTACCTGCATAAACAAGCGATGACTGATGAAGTCAGTTTACTATTAGAACAGGCGTTGCAACTTGAACCTTATAATGAAGCCGCATTGTCGTTGATAGCGAACGATCACTTCATTTCTTTCCGCTTTCAAGAAACCATCGATACTTGGGTTCTACTCCTAGATTCCAATGACCCCAATTTAGACAGAGTGACGATCATCGAGTCCATCAACAAAGCGAAAAAGCTGATGTAAGTATACAATGTAGAGTAAAGAGGAAAGTCAGTATGAAGAAGCTAGAAGCGGGTTTGTTGGTATTGTTGTGCGGTACAGTGCTGGTGGGATGCTCGTCTCCTTCAACTGGTTCTTCATCTGTCTATTATTCGAGTGGGTATTACGACCCTTGGTGGTATGGTCACGATGACTATTGGATTTACTATTATCCGGGTTGCTGTGACAACGGACATGACCATCGAGAAAAGCTCGAGGCATGGTGGAATAGTCTCGACGACGATAAACAACAGTCAATCAAAGACAAAGTTGAAGATTGGAAAGATGGCGATATGAACGCCAACTTCGATAACATGAAGAGACAACTGGATAACCACTGGCAGACGTTGCCGGATAAACAAAAACAAGCGATTCAAGCAAAATGGCACGAGCGTCCCCTGCGTGTAGAAACAAAAACGTTACCAAAACAAACGACGTTGCCAGAATCAACATTGAAGACACAGCCATTACCCGCGCATAACGTGCCGCGTCCGATTACCAAGCCAAATATTCAGAGACCTCAGACTCGACCAAACATCCAACCGGTGCCAAGAATTCGTCGACGTTAATGGTTTACTTGCATTTTGATGATGTACTTCGACTAGAATGAACTGATGAAAACAAAGGGCGCAGAACGCGCCCTTTGTTGTTGCATCATAGGTCTCGAATCCTATTTTCGGTTTGACTAATAGGTTGCTTCTCGTTCGGCCGCTGCTTTATCCCAATCTGGCACGACGGTGTCTAAGAAGTGCTTTTTATCCGCGTTCATTTTTTCCATATCCATTCCTAAAGCTTCTTGGGCTTTTGCTTTGGTCGAGATATCTGGAATTTGAACAGGTTCAGTAATGCCTTTTGTTGCCAGTAAGCGTACCAATTTAGTACGAGCATCGGCGGCGCGATCAACTGCGGTACCGAGAACTTCCAGCGCCACTTCTGGTGCGTGCATGTGAACACCGTGAGAGGCGATCGCATAATCCCAACGCCATTGCGCATGGCGAATATCTTGGAGAATCGGCTTCATTTCTTTTTCCGTTGCTCCTGCTTTCCATGCTTCTCCAGCTTCAAAATGCGCCGCGACAATTTGCTTCTCGGCGGTTAATTTCATGTTCAACACCTGCGCTTTACGTGACGACACGATGTTACGTAGCTGCTCTTTGGTTTGAGTATGGCACTGCGCACATGTGTCTTCGAAGCGGTCGAAAGGATTGCCTACTTTATGATCGGTATAAACGGTACCATCTTCTTTTGTCACCTTCGGCATATGGCAATCGACGCAAACCACTTTGTTTTTGCCGTGAATCCCTTCACGCCAAGTCTCGAAGCCAGGGTGCTGTGCTTTTAGCATCGGTGCTTTAGAAACGGCGTGAGTCCAATCTTTAAAGTCCAACGCATCGTAATACTTCTCCATGTCACCGACTGTCGTACCCATATCCCAAGGGAACTTCACCGCTTTCGTTGCTCCTGTAAAGTAGTATTCGACATGGCACTGAGCACACACAGACGCTTGTTTATCAAGGCGTGACTGCTCATCAAAGTTTTTTCCAATTACATCGAATGCTCGCTCAACATAAGGTCTGGTTAGTGCTAATTCTGGCTCGCCTTGGTTGAATTTTTCTGAGCGAGTGTCGTGACAGTCAGAACATCCGATAGGATTGACGATTTCTGAGCCTAGACGTGCCCATTTACCAGAGAAGTAGCCATCCTCGCCACGCTCTTCTATCACGCGAGCGACATCAGGACTTTTACAACTCCAACACGCCATTGGCATTGGCCCGGAGTTTTCATCTGCCGGTGCGCCTGTCCTTAGGGTCTGCCTTACATCGTCGAGCGCATAAAAGTGACCTCGAGCCTTGTTGTAATCTTTAGCAAATCCGTAGCCAGCCCAAAGAATCACCATATTTGGGTCTTCACTTAGGGCGTCTTCAATATGTTTACTTTCTGATGTTGCCTTCCAAGAATGATATTGGTCAGGATGGTTTTGTTCGAAGGCGTCATTACGAGGATCAAGTCGATCGTTGTTTTCTGCCGCCAACACAGAGCCGGCCAACAATAATTGGCTAGCGAATAAGGTCGCAACCGCGATAGGTGCGCTCATCCAGTGTTTTATGCTCACGGTGTTATCTCCATATTCATTTTTATTAGCAGCGTTGTGAGAAGCTATTCCAAATAAGAACCGGAGATCTACAAATAATATTATTGTGTAAATAAAGAGATGAAATAGTGAGCGGAATGAGTCTTGCTTTAGATCAATTTACACTAGTGATCTTAATCATGTTTAATTTCATATACCTCTAAAGTGGTATAATTCAATCCCCTTTATTGACAGTAGGTTAGAGGTGTAAGCATTTTATAAATAAGGTGATTAAGTTCGCTTTTTGAACAGTACCTTCTACCTCTTAGGAATAATAGGGGTATTATGAATATAGGTTTAGCGTTGTGGCTTTCCAAAATAAGAATTGATGTCATTTGAAGATATAAAAATATCTTCAGAAGAAATTAATTGTCGCTCCATTAAATAGTTGAGAACAGTTATCAATTATTTTAGAGCTAAGGAAAGAAAAATATGGGCAATATAAAATTGACCATAGTGACAATGCTGAAATTTCTCTTCGCCTTTGCCATCTATGGTTTTTCTATCTCCGCCCATGCGATTTCATCAGAGCCTGTTGAGGGTGCACAAAACACTCGCCATCAAGTTGAGCTGATTCGTGACCGAGACTACAAATGTCTTCAATGTCATAAGGATGCCAAAGAAACTCTGAATTTGTCGCATGAGCCAGAAGCGCTGCTTAGCCAAGGTAAAACACTTAACTGCACAAACTGTCACAGCAATATCGGGCCAGATCACCGTGAAGGGGCACCTGATGTGATCAAGTTTGCTGCTGCGCAGTCAAAAGCAGTGCATGACAAGGTTTTTCTTGATCCAAGTACCATTCTCAAAGCGAATAGCCAGTGTGTAGATTGCCACGCTCCAACTCAGTTGAGAGAAAGTAATTGGACGCATGATGTCCATGCTAAAAATTTGACCTGTTCAAATTGTCACGATGTTCACGCTGCCAAAACGAAAGCACTTTCTTACGACGGAAAACAGCTCATCAAACAATGTGTCGATTGCCACTCTCAGTTTGCTGTTGAACCTGAACTTGCAAAAGAAGAGGAGAGATAGCATGAAGTGTTCAAGACGAAATTTTTTAGCCAGTAGCGGCGCATTGATTTTGACCACTGGCGTTGCTGGTACTTCTGTTGTTAGTGCTTCTCTTTATGCCAGTGATAGTGAGCAAACCAAACGTTTTGGCATGGTGCACGATGAAAATGCGTGTATAGGCTGTACTGCATGTACCGAAGCATGTCGCGAAGTGAATAAAGTGCCAGAAGGGGTGACCCGCCTAAAAATTCATCGCAGTGAACCCATTGGGGAATTTCCTGATGTTGAGTACCAGTTTACGCGTGAATCTTGTCAGCACTGTGATAATCCACCATGTGTGTATGTTTGCCCTACGGGTGCTGCGTACAAAGATGAAGCTACGGGCATAGTAGATGTGCACAAAGAGCGATGTGTCGGCTGTGGCTATTGTTTGGCGGCTTGTCCTTATCAAGTGCGCTTTTTCAACCCTGTTGACCATTCTGCAGACAAATGTAACTTCTGCCGTGATACCAACCTAGCACAAGGTAAGCAGCCAGCTTGCGTGGAATCTTGCCCAACAAAAGCACTCATCTTTGGTGATTTGAATGACCCAACTAGCGAGGTCAGCAAAGTCATTGATAACCATCTTGTGTATCGCGATAAATCACATTTAGGAACGCAACCTAAGCTGTTTAAAATTCCGCACAACAAAGGGGAGGTGTCATCATGAACGGTTTTGAAAGTGCTTTCCACTTTGATTCATTAGTGTGGGATTGGATCATCGCGATTTACCTATTTTTAGCTGGGATGTCTGCTGGCGCAGTGATGATTTCTATCTACCTTAAACGCAAAGTCATTGAGGGAGATCCGGCGAACAATGGCATTATGAAAGCGATGGCTTGGCTCGCGCCATTTGGCATCATTTCCGGTTTGGTGATTTTGATTTTCCATTTAACTAAGCCACTCCAGTTTTGGAAAATCATGATTTACTACAACCCGACGTCGGTGATGTCGATGGGCGTTGTCTTGTTTCAAGTCTACATGGTTGTGTTGTTTGTTTGGATTGGCGTGATCTTTCGCCATCAAATCATCAGCTTTTGTGAAGGCAAATTACCGAGCGGATTACTCGACTTTGTGGATGGCTTTTTGATCAAGGCTGGAAAGGTGAGTAATGCCATCGAGTTGTTCTTGGGTTTCTTGGCGATAGTGCTGGCGGCATATACTGGCTTCCTATTATCGGCACTTAAAACCTACCCAATGCTCAACAATCCGGTGTTGCCGATTTTGTTCCTATTCTCAAGCCTTTCTTCGGGCGCAGCGGCATGTTTGATGTTCGGAATCTTAGTGTTTAAAGAGCCGACATCCAGTTCTAGTGTTTCATGGGTGCATGGCTTTGAACGTCCGGTTGTATTATTCGAGTTGTTCGTTTTAGTAACGTTCTTTACTGGCTTGATTTTCAGCGGGGGTCAAAACGAAGTCGCAGCTTGGAATGCAATATCCAACGGCTTTTGGGCGCAGTGGTTCTGGGTTGGTGTTGTGTTGATTGGTATGTTGATGCCTCTAACATTGAACTGGTTAATGCCTTCTGAAGTTCGCCATAAAGGTAGTTACGTCTTTGTCGTGACAACATTGAGTTTGGTCGGCGTGCTGATGCTGCGTACGTTCATACTCTATGCGGGTCAAATGACCGTTGTCTAAGGAGGAACAATGGAGGCTGAACTAGGGTTCTTCTTACTGATTTTTGTCGCAATGGGGGCGAGTTGTTCCGCTGTACTGCATTGGTATCGCCGTGCAGCGGCTAAGCCCATTATGTTAGAACACCAACTTGCGACCTCACATCTCATCAGTTTGGCCTCTGTTGTTTGTCTATTACTGCTGATTGTCTGTTTTATCCAAGACAATTTTGCTCTTGAATATGTGGTCACTCATTCCAACAGCCAATTGCCAACCGCTTACAAGGTCGCAGCGACATGGGGTGGGCACCAAGGCTCCATGCTGTTTTGGGTCGTGACGCTCAGTTTATGGGC
Source organism: Vibrio sp. SALL6 (assembly GCF_002002385.1). Classification (NCBI taxonomy): domain Bacteria; kingdom Pseudomonadati; phylum Pseudomonadota; class Gammaproteobacteria; order Vibrionales; family Vibrionaceae; genus Vibrio; species Vibrio sp. SALL6. The sequence continues at coordinate 57,045 of NZ_MQVK01000031.1, read as the reverse complement.
ATCATACATTGCTCTTAGTTCTCCGATTAACCAATGCTACACCGCAGATTGCCTTGGCATTATGAATGTTCTGATTGCCGTTTTTGCTTGGTTTACGTTAACAACGTCTAACCCTTTTGAGTTCGCAAAAACATTGGCGGTAGAAGGACGTGATTTGAATCCAATGCTGCAGGACATCGGATTGATCATTCATCCGCCACTTTTATATTTAGGTTACGTTGGTTATTCCGCCATTTTGGCGTTTGCACTTGCGGCGTTATTAAGCAAACGGCCTGTCAATGAATGGTACCGCTGTACGCGAAAGGCCGCGTATTTTGCCTGGGGAACCCTGACTGTTGGTATCCTCGTCGGCTCTTGGTGGGCATACAATGAACTTGGCTGGGGAGGTTGGTGGTTTTGGGACCCAGTAGAAAATGCCTCTTTATTGCCGTGGTTAACCGGCACTGCACTCCTGCACAGCGGAGTATTAGCAAAGAAAAATCAGGGAGCGTTGTGGAGCACATACGCGTTGGCGTTTGCAACCTTTAGTTTAAGTATTCTCGGGACATTTATCGTACGCTCTGGCGTATTGACATCGGTGCATGCTTTTGCTGTGGATCCTACCAAAGGTTTAGCCCTGCTTGCTGTGCTTAGTGCGTTAGTATTGATGACGTTTGGCGTACTGATTGTGCGTGCTGATGCCATCAAACCATTTAGGTTACGTTCCTTGATCAGTCGAGCTTATATGGTATATGTGGCCATTGGACTTTTGGTCATATCCACGGCGATCGTCTTTTTAGGTACGTTCTACCCGATGATTTATCAATTGCTAGGGTTGGGAAACATCTCTGTTGGTGCGCCGTATTTTAATAGCTTAATATTTCCTCTTAGTATTTTCGCTTTGTTGGCGTTAGCCATGACGCCAATTTTGCGGTGGACAAAAGGAGTGTGCGCGAACTGGAAATGGCAATTCGTCTTTGCAAGTACAATCGCTTTAGGTCTCGTAGCCGTCTTTATCTTATCGGTTGATACCGTACGTATTGGGACAATTACAAGTGTATTTTTAGCAGCTTGGGTTATTGCTACGCACACTATGTTATGGCTGAATGCCGAAAATAAAGAGCCATTAATCAAGATGGTATTAGCACACGTCGGTTTTTCTGTAGCCGTTGTAGGAGCAGTCTTCAACAGTGAATACTCGTATCAATACAACTTGCGAGTAGAGCCTGGTGTTCCACATCAAAGAGCAAACATTGGTATCGATTATCAAGGTATGGATTGGGTAATAGGACCAAATTACACCGCAGAACAAGCAAGGATCATTTTACGCCTTGATGATCAGACCCGCTATGCATTACAACCTGAAAAACGCCATTATCCCGTGCGAGTAATGAACATGACTGAGCCCGCGATTCTGAGTTTATGGCACGGAGACTATTATCTGACGTTGGGGGATAAAGTTGGCACAAACGCTTATGCGATAAAAGTTCAGTACCGGGCGGGGATTTGGTGGATATGGTCAGGCGGTTTGATAGCGGTGTTTGGCGCACTGACGACTGTGTATCGCAAAAGAAAGAGGGCCGTGAATGTCACCGAAAACTATGCCTAAACTATTCGGGTTATTTATTGCTGTTGCCGTCTTTTCAGTCGTGGTCGTTGCGGCGTTATCTGACCGTCCCCACGTTGAGCAAGCAAAGGAAAGCACGCTAATGGTTCCAAATTTCAGCGCTGTATCGGTTATCTCTGGAAAAGAGGTCACTCAGGTGTTGTTTCAAGACAATGGCTATAAGTTGCTGAATGTGTGGGCGTCATGGTGTGGGATCTGTAAGAAAGAACATGAAACACTTTTGCAGATAGCGGATGCGGGAGTGCCGATCATTGGTTTGAATTATCGAGATAATAACTCTGCCGCTCAAAACTACTTGAGCTCTAAAAACAATCCTTATCAAGACGTGATTAGTGACCCAAATGGCGAATTGGCGGTTGAGCTGGGAGTGATAGGTACACCAGAAACTTATCTTATTGATCAAAATGGCAAGGTTTTGATCAAATATCGGGGAGCAATCACGATCGACAAATGGAACTCAATATTTTCTAGGTATTTTAATGGCGCTATTTAAATATATATTTATTACCGTTTTTGCACTTGCATTATATTCTCCTGCGAGCAATGGGACTGAAATTAAGCAGAACGTTGATCTTTTTGAATTTCAATCTGTAGAAGTGCAACAACGAGCAACCTCGCTCGCTAAGACATTGCGCTGCCCACAATGCCAAAACCAGAACTTGATTGAGTCCAATGCGCCAGCGGCTAAAGATCTTCGGTTAAGGGTCTATACCATGGTCAATGAAGGTAGCTCCGATCAGCAGGTAAAAGATTATTTGGTTGAACGATATGGAAATATTGTTCTGTATCAACCTCCATTTAATTATTCAACTGCGCTATTGTGGATCTTTCCTATTATATTTTTGATCTTTTTTGCTCTATTTTCGATCCGACTAATCAAGCGAAATTAATGTGACCATTATTCCAGTATGGAAAATAAATTGTGCATATAACAAGCAGAGTGTTATCATTTTTTGGAATTTATGAAGCCTCCAGTATAAAGCTAACGATAAAATTTGAGCTGGAGAAGTAATAAAAGAACAACAGTAGGTGTACGCAGTGGATTCAGTTATATTGCAGTTAAAGAAGGACTTTTATTCGCAGATTCGTGCGTTTCAAACACCGAAGCTGCCACAAGTGACTTCAACTCTCGCCGTCCTAACAGACGAAGAAATTCAAGAACTCGAAGCGGTATGGATAGAATTAGCAGTTTGGAAACGTAGCCAAACTCATTAAGATTCCTTTTCATGCTCTAACCTTTACCAACCTCAGGCAAAAATTTGTCTGGGGTTTTTTATTGTAGTTTTATAAAATTGTTATACTATAACAATTCATCAGCGCAGCAAGATAAGTGATCGTCTTTGTTTGCGGAAGGGGATAAGATCAACCCAATTGTGATCTCAACATTGAAAAATGCGGTATCAATCCCCATAGTTGAAGAGCAATAAGTGAATCCCATGAATGCAATAACAAAAACGCATCAAGCGCATCAAGCAATAAATCGAGTGAGTATAGATATGGCGGAAGTACGTGCCAGAGTAGATTTTAAAGTCGGGGCTAAAAGTAATATCGATGCTGAGATCCTGTCTTTCCGTGGCCTTAAGACAGATAAAGAGCATGTGGCAGTTATTTTTAAACAAGCGGATCAAACGCAAGACACGCCGCTAGTGCGTATGCATTCCGAGTGTCTGACTGGCGATGTTTTCCACTCATCTCGCTGTGACTGCGGTGAGCAGTTAGAAGAAACGATCCAACGTATGGGCGAATCTGGCGGCGTGATCCTTTACCTTCGCCAAGAGGGCCGTGGTATCGGTTTGTACAACAAGATTGATGCGTATCGTCTGCAAAGCCAGGGGATGAACACTTACGAAGCAAACAACCATTTAGGCTTTGATGATGATTTAAGAGACTTCACCGAAGCGGCACAAATGTTAGGAGCGTTAGGTATCAAGAAAATTCGTCTTGTGACCAATAACCCTAAGAAAATCCGTGAATTAGCGGAATACGGAATTGAGATTGTCGAAGTTGTCAATACTTCGGCGCACATTAAAGATGGTAATGAAAACTATCTTAGAGCGAAAGTTTCTCACGGCAAACATAACCTAAAGGTTTAATCCTAAAGAGAAAACTGTCAATTATGAATGTTAAAAGCCTCACAGTGATGAGGCTTTTTTTGTATCTGGAGTTGCAAATAAATTGTAAATTTGTATTATCTCGTGACTAAAAGTGCAAATAAGAATAATTAGCACTACGAATATAACAAATGAATTGCTCAACAAGGATGCTTCAGATGAATGCAAAAACAGTATTAGTCCAATCTATTGCTGCTTCACTCCTCATTGCCAGTGGTACTACCGTTGCTGCTCAAGTAACAAAACAACAAGTTGTTGAACATTATGCAGATGTGGCTCACGCCGTATTTGCTGACTCACTGACGACGGCAAAAACGTTGGAAGTGAAAATCGATGAATTTTTAAAAGCACCATCTGAGGCAAAGCTTGAAGACGTTAAGCAAGCTTGGCTAGAGTCCCGCGTGCCATACCAACAGTCTGAAGTTTTCCGTTTTGGCAACGCAGTAGTCGACGATTGGGAAGGTCAACTTAATGCCTGGCCACTTGACGAAGGTCTTATCGATTATGTGGCTGCTGACTACCAATATGAGCTTGGTAACGAAGGTGCAGCGGCAAATATCATTGCCAACACAAGCCTAACTATCGGCCCGTCTAAGCTTGACGTGGCAAAAATTACTCCAGAATTACTTGCTAGCTTGAACGAAGTAGGTGGCTCAGAAGCAAACGTAGCAACGGGCTATCACGCGATCGAATTTCTTCTATGGGGACAAGATCTGAACGGCACAAATGCAGGTGCAGGTCAGCGTGCTTACACGGACTTTGTTGTTGGTTCTGGTTGTACAAATGGTCACTGCGATCGTCGCGGTGAGTACTTAAAAGCCGCGGCCGATCTACTTGTTCAAGATCTTGAATGGATGGAAAAACAGTGGTCTGCTGATGAAAAAGGCAACTACCGTCAAGAGCTACTAACAGGTTCTGCAGAGAATGGTCTACGTAAAATGCTGTTTGGTATGGGCTCTTTGTCTTTAGGTGAGTTAGCCGGTGAGCGTATGAAAGTTGCGCTAGAAGCGAACTCTACGGAAGACGAGCACGATTGCTTCTCGGATAACACGCACAACTCACATTACTACAACGAGCAAGGTATCTACAACGTTTATACGGGTACGTACAGCCGCCAAGATGGCACGGTCCTTACTGGTCCAAGTATCGCAAACCTAGTTGCTCAGGAAGATAAGAAAGCCGCTGAAGAAATCCAGAAGCAATTTGACGTAACACGCAGTCAAGTTGGCGAGTTGGTGACTTCTGCTGAAAAACACAATCAGCATTTCGACCAACTTATTGCTGCGGGTAATGCTCAAGGCAACGCACTGGTTAACGACACCATCATGGCGTTGGTTGCACAAACAGGTGCTATTGAGCGTGCTGCGGGTATTGTCGGCATCGATAGCTTAAGCCCAGACACCGCAGACCACGAGTTTTAAGAACACATAATAATAAACAAGGGCTCATCGTGAGCCCTTTTGCCGTTAGAGCTCGTTGTTATCCATTCATATAAGAGCAGTGATATGAAGCCATACCTACTTTCCGCCTTTGCCGCGATCCTTTCGACTTCTGCCATGGCTTACGATGTTAAGTCTGGTGGCAACACCAGTGTCAAAAAAGACGGTGCTAATGCCTATTCATTACCCGCGACGAACTTGCCAATGAGTAAGCGACTTGATTTTAGTGTGGGCAATAGTTTTTTCCGTAACCCATGGGTGCAAGCGCCAGCGACTACAGATGCAAGAGACGGCCTTGGCCCGCTTTTCAACACCAATGGTTGTCAGAATTGCCACATAAAAGATGGCCGTGGGCATCCTCCTGAAAAAGACGACATTCATGCCGTGTCTATGTTGGTGCGTTTGAGTATCCCGGCGATGACGCCAGAGCAGAAGAAAGCTTACATCATGGATGGCGGTATTCCGGAGCCTACGTATGGTGGGCAACTGCAAGATTTTGCTCTGCAAGACCAAACGCCGGAGGGCAAAATTGCTATTACTTATACGGACGTTCCCGTTGAGTTTAAAGATGGCACAAAAGTGACATTGAGAAAGCCTACGCTGAAAATTACCGATTTAGGTTATGGGGACATGCACCCTGATACGCAGTTTTCCGCTCGTGTCGCGCCACCTATGATTGGTTTAGGTTTGCTAGAAAGTATTCCTGATGAAACGTTGCTTAAGTGGGCAGACGAAAATGACCGTGATAGCGATGGCATCTCAGGCAAGGTGAATAAAGTTTGGGACATCGAAAAAGGAGACTTTTCGATTGGCCGTTTTGGATGGAAAGCAGGACAACCAACGTTGATGCAGCAAAATGCGGCCGCGTTTAATGGTGATGTTGGTCTAACAAGTCACTTGTTTCCGAATGAAAACTGCACGGCGAAGCAATCCCTTTGTGAGGAGTTGCCAAATGGCGGCAAGCCAGAAGTAAGCCAAAACATACTCGACTTCGTAGAGTTTTACAGCCAACACTTAGCCGTACCGATTCGTCGAAATGTGAATGATCCTGATGTTCAGCTTGGCCAAAAGATCTTTGCCGCTTCGGGGTGCGAAAGCTGCCATAAAACCAGTGTAAAAACGACAAAACGAGCAGACCGGCCTGCGCTTTCAGAGCAACTTATCCACCCGTATACCGATCTGCTGTTGCATGACATGGGAGAGGGCCTTGCTGATCATCGACCTGAATATCTTGCCAATGGCAGTGAATGGCGTACGCCACCACTTTGGGGGATTGGTTACACAGAAGAAGTGAACGGTCACACGTATTTTTTACATGATGGTCGAGCACGTAACTTGATGGAAGCGGTGCTTTGGCATGGTGGTGAAGCGGAGCAAGCGAAACAAAACGTGTTATCGCTGAACCAAAAAGAACGTGACGCATTGATCTCGTTTCTGAACTCTCTGTAAGGATGCAACCATGAAGAAAACAACATTAATGAGCGCTGTTGTTGCAACGCTAAGCTTAGTTGGTTGCCAATCGACAACGGGCTCGTCGGATGCAAAACCTGAGCAAACTAGCCATATTTCTCAAGCTGTTTACGAAGTGGAGTTTCATGCTGCACAGTCATTTTTAAACCAAGCTTCGCAGTTAGAGCAGAGCTTTGCTGATTTTTGTTTGGCGTCGAAAAATGACGCGGAACCAGTACAACAACAATGGCACAGCACCATGCTGGCTTGGATGGCGCTTCAAGGACAGGAACGTGGCCCAGCGACTGCGCTGGAGCAAAGCTGGAACGTACAATTCTGGCCCGATAAAAAAAATACCACCGGGCGTAAAATGTCGGCGCTGACTAAAGCCGATAAAGTTTGGACAGTGGAAGAGATCTCGACACAAAGCGTGACTGTGCAAGGTTTGGGGGCGTTGGAATGGTTACTTTATGATGATGCATCCACGCTTAACACCAGTAGCAATGTATGTGCCTCAGGTGTTGCGATTGCCGAAAACTTGCACGATAAAGCACAGATCATCGCTAATTCTTGGGCTCAAAACCCGTGGAAGTCTTTGCAAAAGACAGAGTGGGAATCGGAGTACATTTCGCTGCTTTCTAACCAGCTAGAATACAGCATGAAAAAGCTCAGTCGTCCGCTAGCCAAGATAGGGCATCCTCGTCCTTACTTCTCGGAGTCTTGGCGCTCAGAAACCTCGCTCTCTAACTTAAAAGCTAACCTAGAAAGCTTGCATCAGTTGTATTTTGCGAACGGTAAAGGTTTAGATGCGCTGTTGAGAGCGCAAGGTAAAACGCAATTGGCGGATCGCGTCGCGTATCAGTTTGACATGGCTTTAGAGACTTGGCCTGAAGATAAAAGCCTGTTCTCTGCACTACAAAGTGTGGACGGATATCGTTTGGTTCTCGCGCAATACAACAAGCTAGAACAACTTAAATACCTCATCCATGAAGAGGTGGCTATCGAGCTTGGTGTCGTTATAGGATTTAATGCAACCGATGGTGACTGATCAAACCCGCCGAACGCTTCTAAAAGCGGCACTATTTGGAGCGGCAACTCCCGTGTTGCCGTTTGGTTGTGCGGCGACAACAAAGCGAGAGCCCGCATTGATTGGCTGTTCCATTGTCGGGCGAGATAAGTTTGCTGCCGTGGTGGCTGATGAAGATGGTATGCCTATTTCGACGTTACCTATCCCTGAACGTGGACATGGCGTGGCGACCAATCAGCATGGCCACGCAGTTGTTTTTGGTCGACGTCCTGGCACTTTCTTTATGGTGTTCGACTATCGAACAGAGCAAATGATCAAGTTGGAACTGGCAAAACCGGAGCGCCATTTTTACGGCCACGGTGTTTATTCTCACGATGGTCTTTATCTCTTCGCTACGGAAGGCGAAAGAGGCACTAGCCGAGGCATCATTGGTGTTTACGATGTTCAAAACCAATACCGAAAAATCGCTGAGTTATCGGGATTCGGCATTGGGCCTCATGAAGTGATCATGATGCCCGATGGCACGTTAGCGATTGGTGTGGGTGGAGTGCATACTAATGGCCGTGAGCCTTTGAATTTGGACAGCATGACGCCAAGCTTGAGCTACCTTTCGCAAAACGGCGAGTTGCTTGATCAAGTTGCGTTGCCGGATCATAAGCTGAGCATTCGTCATCTTGCGCATGATGGTTCAGAAACGGTGTTGTGCGGCCAGCAATATCGCGGAGAACCTGACGAATATCCTGCTTTGCTCGCCATGCATACGCGTGGAGGAGAGATGCAAACACTGCAAGCAGAACCTGAAGAATGGGCACGCTTTAATCACTATATAGCCAGTATTGCTGCAACCAATGATTGGATTTTAGCAACATCACCTCCGGGCAGTTGTTATGGCATTTGGTCTAAAGAAACGGGCAAGCTGGTGGAGCTGAATGCACTGCCAGATGCGTCTGGCGTGGTGATTTACGGCGATGAGTTTCGCGTCAGTTCTGGAGCGGGAAAAGTCGTTGAACAAAGACCTTCGCAATTCAAAAACGCATACTCAAGCGGTGTTCAATGGGACAATCATTGGTCACGAATTATTTAAAAAGTTCAATAAATAATCTCTTATTGAGAGATTTGTTGTCGATTTCGTCACCAGATTCTTAATTTTAAACCTGCAAGCTGTGAGATATTTGCCATACTTTTTTTATGGCAAGTAGCGCAAGGATCGTTTCAGTGTTTGCTAGGGTTTTAATAATGACGGCACTTATGGTGCCGTTTTGCAGCTTTTCTACCGTGGTTTCTCTCGATGCTTCTGCCCAAACGGAGCAAGAAGGGGCCGTAGAGCAGTTGTCTGTCGAAAAAATGATCCATTATCCAACGGTGATTGATCAACTTTATCAAAGTACGAATTACCGTTTGAATTGGGAAAATGAGAGCGATGTTGAACAGTTCATTTTTCAGATGAAGCTGGTCGCGCTTGCTGACGTTTCTAAAGAGTTTGACAACCAACTGCATCGTATTAACCAAGTAAGATGGAAAGGAGACAACCTTGACTTCGATTTGGTGATGACCGATTCCCTCCTTATGTACCTCAGCTATCTTGAGCAGGTTCCTCAAGAAGGCGTTAACTGGTTGTTTGCAAATAAAGCCCATGTGAGCTTTCCTGCGCCTAGTGTGGATACGCTATCGGTACTGAGCAATGAGATCACGGTAGGGAAGTTGGATCAGTTTTTAGCCAGCTTGCGCTCGCCTTTGCAAATGGATGCTTCATTTAATACGGTATTTGCTTCGCTTTCTGAATTCTCGCAATATCAATATCCTTTCTATGAGCAAAAAGGCCTGTTGCGCGTCGGTGATCCGATAGAAAACAAATCAACCCTTGTTGAACGCATGGCGATCGTCGGAGTGGATGTCAGTTACATCGATTCAGAAATACCGCAATACGATGAAAATTTAGAGCTGGCGGTGAAAGAGTTCCAGCGTATTCATGGCTTGAATCAAGATGGCGTAATTGGTCCGAACACCATTCGTTGGATCAACTTCTCTCCTCAACAACGTTTACACTTGCTGGCATTGAATGCGGAGCGTTCTCGTATTTGGGCTAAAGAACGAGACAATGTCGTGTTTGTGAACGTGCCGGGTTATGAAGTTACGTACTGGCATGATGGTCAGCCACTGTTTGAATCAAAAGTTGTGGTTGGTCGAGCTTCAAGAAAAACCCCAATCATGACTGGAACGCTAGATTCGGTGATCTTAAATCCTACTTGGAATGTGCCTTGGAAAATCATGGTGAAAGACATTATTCCAAAAGTGAAACGCAATCCGATGTATTTAATGGAACATAACATTCAAATCATCCGTTCTTGGACGTCGCGCGAAATCATCGATCCAACCACGATCAACTGGGCAACAGTTAATCCAAGAACCTTCCCGTACCGCATGCGTCAGGCTTCTGGTTCGCACAATGCGTTGGGTTTGTACAAATTCAACATGCCGAACCCACAAGCCATATATCTACACGACACGCCGAGTAAAAACTTGTTCCAACAAGATAGAAGGGCGTTTAGCTCGGGTTGTGTTCGAGTAGAAAACGCCGATCAACTTGCAGAGCTTCTGTTCAAAACTCAAGGTTTGGAAGAGCGTTTAGAGAAAAAGCGGGAAAGCGCTCGTTCATCAACGACTTCGGTGCCACTAGGGGAGCGTATTCCGGTACACATCATCTACCAAACAGCTTGGTTGGAAGAAGGTACGCTGTATTACCGAGATGACATCTACAAATACGACCATCAAGGCTAAGCCTGCCATGGCTCGTAAATTTAAGAAAATTTACAATTCTAAAAAATCGTTTTCTGTTCAATAAGTAAACAAAAAATTCAGCGCGACTTCGATATTCCGGACCAATTTATGCATTTGACGAGATAAATTGGTTTCGGTATCGTCCGCTTTCTTTGTTTAGTAATTGAGCTGTGTTTTTGTTTATGGTAAGTCGTAATTTTTCTCGCCGTGATTTCCTTAAAATGACCGCTGGTGGTGTCGTACTGGCGTCTGCAATGCCTACACTTTCATGGGCTTCACTTCCGGATGAACCACGCGTGTTAGCCATGAATAACTTGAATACGGGTGAGCTTCTCGAGACGTGCTACTTCGATGGGAATCGCTACGTCGGCAAAGAATTGCAGCGTTTGAATGAGTTCTGCCGTGATCATCGCCGTAATGAAGTGCATCCAATGGATAAACGTCTGTTCGATCAAATCAGCCAAATTCAAAAGCTCATCGGTACTGAATCCGAAGTTATCGTGATTTCTGGCTACCGTTCTCCTGTGACCAATGCGTCCCTGCGCAGCGGTTCTACTGGTGTTGCTAAGAAGAGTCTACACATGGAAGGGAAGGCGATTGATTTTCGTCTCGATGGTGTAAAGCTGTCTACGGTGCGTGATGCGGCAATCAGTTTGAAGGCTGGTGGTGTTGGATACTATCCGGGCAGTAACTTTGTCCACATTGATACGGGTGCAGTGCGCAGTTGGTAAGCCTATTTTAGGGCTGGCGTAAGTCTTGAAGTCGCCTAGGGTTAGTGTCATAGTTGCGGCAGTTTTAACGCAAATTTATTCGGTAATAGGTTATCTATGGCTCTGAAATACCAAGTTGTCCCAGTGACTTCTTTTTCTCAAAACTGTTCTATCGTGTGGTGTGACGAAACGATGAAAGGCATCGTTGTTGATCCTGGCGGTGACGAAAAACAGCTTGCAATGCTCATCAAAGAGCTGGGTGTTGATGTGGTGAAATTGGTATTGACCCATGGTCACTTAGATCACGTTGGCGGTACTGAGCCATTATCAGCGCTGTTAGGCGGAACAGAAATCGTTGGGCCGCACAAAGCGGATAACTTCTGGCTACAAGGTTTGGAAGGGCAAAGCAAAATGTTCGGTTTCCCTCTAACTGAGGCATTTGAGCCGAATCAATGGTTGAATGAGGGTGACGTTGTCACTTTTGGTAATCAAAAGCTGAACGTTATCCATACGCCGGGTCATACACCAGGTCACGTAGTACTTTATAGTGAAGAAGCCCGTTTAGCGTTTGTTGGTGATGTCCTGTTTAACGGTAGCATTGGTCGTACTGACTTCCCCCAAGGCGACTTCAATACGTTGATTAGTTCAATTAAAGAGAAACTTTGGCCTCTAGGTAACGATGTTACATTTGTACCGGGTCATGGTCCTCACTCTACCTTCGGTCACGAGCGCAAAACCAACCCGTTTGTTGCTGACGAGATGCCACTATACTAGCGCCTTGTCTGTACTCGTTACTATTCTGGCTCGGCGGCCGCTAAGTATCGCCGAGTCAGCCCTACAAATTCGTCGGCTTCCCTGTCTAAATCACTGGCAGAAATAAACACATCATAGCCGTAAAATTTTCTTTGATACTTCATTCTATTCGCCAGCATGGCTTGCAAACCGTCGTATTGTTTTCCCGCTTTGCTAGTGTACGGTTGTGGGTCGAGCACCATATCTTCAAATTTCTCTTCACAATGGTTCTGCCTTGCGCCCAAATACAACAAAGCGCGTTGGCTAAGTAAAATCTCCGTCGCGATACGCGGGCAAATTGCATCAAGATAAGGGGAGTAGTGTTTCAAGCGGATGCCTATCCACGGGAGCGGTTGATGCCAACCGTCTTGTTGATAACTGCATATACCAATGGACTCAATATTTCGCCAACGGACAACCCAACCGCCTTTAAACAGGTGTTGTTGAAAGTGCGAGGCGGTCAGTGTGAAAGTGACTTGGCTTTTCTTAATCATCAAGACGGCGAAACCGACGATGATTGCCATCAAAATGACGGAAAGCATTGCTTGTTTCCAACCCGGAGAAATCACGACAAGAAATAGTGTAATGAGCGCTACCAGCAACAAAATCAATCTGTTGATTGGCGAATCAGACTTGAAGTGTGAATTTGTTAGATGCAGCGTTTCCATGCTCATACCTCAATGAATACTCTAAATAAAATCGAGATTTCTTGATATGCATCTTGATGCTTTTAATCAAAACGAAACCTCTGTTTTTATACCCAGTATTCAATAAATCCGTTCACAAATAATCTGTTTAAATAGTAGACGTTCTAAGCTTTGAGCGCATTTTTCGTAGCGTTTCGCCGCTAAAACCTACAAATCGATTGTAAATTTTGGTATAAAACGCGCTTCAAATTTTCATCCCTGCTGAGATGCAGTGAACTGGAGAAATATTCAATGAGACTTGCTCATAAGCGTAAAGTGCAGATGAAACTGCAAAAACGCATTAAAGCGACAGTAGCAAACCTAGCTGCAGCACCAAAAACAGCAAAGCCTGTTGCGGAAAAAGCAGCAGTAAAACCTGTTGTGGAGAAAGCAGTAGCTGAGAAGAAAGTAGCTGCAGCGAAAACTGTTGATGTTGCACTTACTCCTAAGCAACAACAAGTACTAGACATCGTTGTAGCGAATGCTGAAGGTATCAACCCTAAAGGCATCGGTTTAGCAGCGGGTCAAGAAGACGCTAAAGCAGCATCATGGGCTACTGGCGCACTGAAGAAGCTTCTTGAAGAAAACCTAGTTCAAAAAGAGCAGTTGGCAGGTAACAAAGTTATCTACAAAGCAGTTTAATTACCGCTATTGTTCTGTTTTTATACAATGCCTCGGTGATCGCCGGGGTATTTTTTTTGCCCTAATTTCTTACTTTCCTTTCTAAACAAGCGTGCATTTTAGCGATACAAAAATGGCGTTTGTCACATTTTTTTAAATACTGTGTAAATTTTTTGGCAAGTTAATACGTAAGTAGCTTTCTAAATAATGCCTTTCATGCCTGATTCATAACTTAATGATTTAAGGCGTTATAACATTACCACCTTCTAATCTCCTACGTATAAATACGTAATACTAAGGGCTAATTAGGTTATTGATACTAAGATAACTTGCGTGTTCACGCCCATTTCGAATTAGACAACATTGTTACATCTTTATACCCAAGTTACTTCAAGCGTCGCGACTCGGCTCGTGTTTTGACACGAGAATGGTGCTGGTCAGCTTGTCGTACTTCAAATCCGCATGAAATGGATGACAACAATAACCTTGGTGACAAAGGACGTGAATGATGAGTCTTATCCAAAAATCTTTGAAACGAGTGCTCAAAATGACTGCCGTAGTGGCAGCGATGACATTCGTGGCAACTTCTGCAAATGCTGCTGAAAAAGTATATCGCCTCAAGCTGGCTGAAACGTGGGGGCCTAACTTCCCAATCTTTGGCGACACGACGAAAAATATGGCGAAAATGGCAGAGGAAATGTCAAACGGCCGCCTACAAATTCGTATCGACTCTGCGAACAAACACAAAGCACCATTTGGCGTATTCGACATGGTGAAATCCGGCCAATACGACATGGGACACTCTGCGTCTTATTACTGGAAAGGCAAAGTGCCAAACACGCTTTACTTCACTTCTATGCCTTTCGGAATGTTGCCGACAGAACAATACGCATGGTTCTACTACGGTGGCGGAATGGAGTTGATGGAAAAGGTTTACTCTCCGCACAATTTGATGTCTTTCCCTGGTGGTAATACCGATGTCCAGATGGGTGGCTGGTTCCAAAAAGAAATTAAGTCGGTCGATGACCTACAAGGGTTGAAGATGCGTATTCCGGGTTTTGCGGGTGAAATCTTGGCTGAATTAGGCGCGAAGCCAACCAACATTGCACCGGGTGAGCTTTATACCTCACTTGAGCGTCGCACTATCGATGCGTTGGAGTGGGTAGGTCCGTCTTTGGATTTACGCATGGGCTTTCACAAAATTGCGCCTTACTACTACACAGGTTGGCATGAGCCTGCGACTGAGCTTCAGTTCCTCGTCAATAAGCGAACTTGGGAGCGTCTACCGGATGATCTGAAAGCAATCCTCCAAGTCGCGATGAAAACCGCTGCGTACGACATGTACACGCAATCGAAGCATGAAAGCGGCAAAAACTGGGCATCTATTCAGTCTGAGTACCCAAATGTGGAAGTAAAAGATTTCCCACCTGAGGTGATGGATGCGCTGCGTGCTGCCAATGACAAGCTGCTTAAACAGCATGCTGAGGAAGATGCGTTGGCAAAAGAGATTCAAGAATCTCAAGCGAACTACATTAAGCAAGTTCGTCCATGGTCGAACATCTCGCACCGAGCGTACTTGAATAGCCAAGCGCAATAAAAACTCGGTCTGGCCAAATCGTATGATTTGGCTGACGAGGAAGCCCAAGAAAAATTTCAAATAAAAATCATAAAAACGCTCCGTAGATACTGCGGAGCCAACCCACACGTTCCATGGAGTTCGGAATGAGAAGCCTTATCTATATTGAGCGAATCTTCAACCGCTTTGGTGATTTTCTGGGGTGGTTATCCAGCATCCTCTTCATTTTGTTGTTGTTGAACGTGGTGTATGACGTTGTGATGCGTTACGTGTTTAACGACGTGTCTATCGCGTTTCAAGAAATGGAGTGGCACTTATTCTCTGCTGTCTTTTTGCTTGGCGTGCCTTATGCCATCAAATCCGGCGGTCACGTTCGAGTCGACATTTTTTATGAGCGACTGTCATATAAAGCGCAATCCATCATCGACATCATCGGCACCCTGTTTTTCCTCTTTCCTTTTTGTTTGCTGGTCGCATGGTTTGGTATTGATTTCGCGAAAGAGAGTTATGCCTTGGGCGAGACGTCTGGTGACCCAGGTGGTTTGCCGTATCGATGGATAATCAAAGGCATGATCCCGGTTTCTTTCTTATTTATGGCGGTGAGTGGCGTTGGTTTGCTGCTGCACTCAGTCAATAAAATCGTTAACCCTCATCTTATCTATGCCGGTAACAACGGTAAGTCGTAAAAGGAAGTCATTATGATCGGTATAGTGATGTTTTTTGTGGCGCTCTTTGCGCTACTGCTCGGGTTTCCCGTCGCGTTCACATTCGGCGGTATTGCTCTTATTTTTGGTGTTTGGGCAGAGGGCATGGACATGTTTGCCTTCATGCCATATCGAATTCAATCCATCATGGAAAACACGGTGCTGATGGCTGTACCGCTGTTTGTTTTCATGGGGCTCGTGCTGCAAAAAACGAAGCTAGCAGAGCAGCTGCTGGAATCGATGGGGCGTCTGTTTGGTGGCGTCCGTGGCGGCATCGCAATTTCGACGGTGCTGGTGGGCGCGCTACTTGCGGCATCGACTGGCGTAGTGGGAGCATCGGTGGTGGCCATGGGGTTGATCTCTCTGCCTGTGATGCTCAAATACAACTATGACAAAGGCCTCGCGTGCGGAACCATTTGTGCTTCAGGTACGTTGGGGCAAATTATTCCTCCTTCTATCGTACTCATTTTGCTCGGCGATGTGCTTGGCGTGCCAGTGGGAGATTTGTTCCAAGCGGCCGTGTGGCCGGGTATCGCGCTAGTGGGTGCATACGTTGTTTACATCCTTATTTACGCCAAGCTTAACCCTGAAGCAGCGCAGCCGATTGAACGTGATGAGTCACTCAGCCGCAGGGAAGAAGTGATCAAGGCGCTGAAAGCTGTATTACCACCATTGGCGTTGATCATTGTTGTGTTGGGCTCCATCTTTGCCGGTGTTGCAACGCCAACGGAATCGGCAGCACTGGGCGGGGCTGGGGCGATTGTTCTCGCCGTACTGTACAAGCAATTTAGTTGGTCAATGGTCTACGATGCGTCGAAAGAGACGGTTAAAGTGACCGCGATGGTGTTCGCGATTTTGCTGGGTGCGACGGCGTTCTCGATGGCGTTTACGTATACAGGCGGTGACTATCTGGTTGAAGAATGGATGTTGCAGATCCCGGGTGAGAAGTGGGGCTTCTTGATCATTACGATGATTGTGATTTTGATTCTGGGCTTCTTTATCGACTTCGTTGAAATCTGTTTCATCATCGTTCCTATTATCGCACCGGTTGCTGAGCTGCTCGGCATCAACATGACGTGGTTTGCTATTCTCATCGCGATGAACTTACAAACCTCCTTCTTAACACCGCCATTTGGCTTCAGCTTGTTCTATTTGAAAGGGGTTGCGCCTGCAGGCGTGACTACACGGGATATTTATCGTGGCGTGATGCCATTCATTGCGATTCAAATTCTCGTCCTTGCCTCCTTACTGTTTTTCCCAAGTTTCTACGGCATGGGTTAATTGGTAAGGAATAAAAGAGATTTTGTGAGCTGAGAGTCTTCACCTTTTGAGACAAGTTGTTAAGCTGCTCTTGGGGCATATTGACCCGTTGGGCAGCGTTTCATGGAGGGAAGGATGCCTCTCAAAGCCAAGTTAATTTTGCTGACACTGATTCCGGTGGTTTTAGTGTCGGCAAGCATCAGTTGGATTTCCATTTATCAGGCCAAAACATTGGGGCAACGAGAGGTGGAGATCTTCCATCAAAACCTCATTCAATCCAAAGAAGCGGCGCTCAAAGATACCGTTGATGTCGCATTTGATGCTATTTCCCACATTTACAACGATTCGACGATTGAAGAACGTGTCGCTAAAGCGCGAGTGAAGGCCATTCTCAATCGCTTAACTTACGGCTCTGACGGATACTTCTTTGCTTACGATAAACACGGCACTAACCTCGTACACCCCGTTCTTCCTGAATTGGTTGGGGAGAACTTACTTCACCTAGAAGACGAAAATGGCGACAGGCTTATAGAAGCGTTGCTTTACCAAGCGCAATCCGGAGGCGGCTTTCACCAATACTTGTGGCAGAAACCCTCGACTGGCGACATTGTACCCAAGCTCAGTTACGCCGCATGGTTGGATAAATGGGAGTGGATGATTGGCACTGGTCTTTACATTGAAGATGTCAGCCAAGAAGTCGCGAACATGCGTGCAGCGGTGAACAAAAACATCGAGACCACGTTTTTTTCCGTGGTGGTGATTTTGGTGGTCACCGTGGCGGTGATCATTGTGCTGACTTTAGCCATCAATTTACATGAGCATCGACTTGCCGATAAAAACCTCAAAGAACTTGCTCACAAAACGGTGATGTTTCAAGAAGATGAGAAGAAACATTTAGCGCGCGAATTGCACGATGGGATCAATCAGCTTCTGGTATCGAGTAAATGTCATTTGGATTTAATGAGCCATCGATTGCAAGATGAAAAGCTCAAGTCACATCTCGACAAATCACAACGCTCTTTGGTGACGGCAATTAATGAAGTGCGGCACATTTCCCATCAACTTCGTCCAAGCGCATTGGATGATATCGGTTTGGAAGCTGCGTTGACGACATTGCTGCAAGATTTTCATTCACACTCTGGAATTGATATCGACAGCCATTTTGACACTCAACAGCATAAGCTGACCTCCGAAGTCGCAACAACGCTTTACCGCGTGGCGCAAGAGTCGCTAAATAACATTGAAAAGCATGCAAAAGCGAAAAAAGTGACGGTTATTTTGCAAAAAATGGGCAATATGCTGCAATTACTCATTAGAGACGATGGCGTAGGGTTTGTCGTCAACCAAGCTGTGCATCGCCAAGGGATTGGTTTGCGCAACATGCAAGAACGTGTGGAGTTTATTGGTGGCGAGTTCGAACTCATGAGTGAGCTTGGTTTAGGCACGGAAATTACCGTGCTTTTGAATTTGGATGAATTAGTTTATGGACAAACCGATTAGTGTGGTGATCGTCGATGATCACCAAGTGGTGTTAGATGGATTTATCGCGCGTTTAGAGCTGGAGCCGGATATTGATGTGATTGGCACGGCAAGCAACGGCTTGGAAGCGATTGAGGTCGTTAAGCATCTGCGACCGGATGTTGTGCTGATGGACATCAGCATGCCAATCATGAATGGCATCGAAGCAACGGGTGTGATTAAAGAGGAATTACCAGAGAGTAAAATTCTCATGCTTACGATGCATGATAACCGCGAATACATCATGAAAGTGATGCAGGCTGGAGCAGTGGGGTACATGCTCAAGGAAATTTCAGCCGAGAAAATGGTGCAAGCCATCAAAACCGTGAACCAAGGCTCAACCTATTTTTGCGAGTCCGTAACTCAGACGCTCTTTACGCAAGAAATCAAACCCGCTCATCATAAACCCAATCCGCTTAGTCGACGAGAAGAGGCGGTCTTGAGATTGGTGGCACAAGGCAATAGCAGTAAGAAAATCGCGACGTTACTCAATATCAGCTATCGAACAGTAGAAACGCATCGTCACAACATCAAACATAAATTAGATTTGCATTCGACAGCGGAATTAGCCAAATACGCATTTGAAACGGGGCTGACGGAATAAAAAAGTGCCCGTTTAATACGAGCACTTAAAGAGGTGATTATTCTGGTTTGGTGATGCTGCCGATTTCTAGAAGAGGCGCTACATCGATGTCTTCTGCGTTCATCATGGTGGAGATGCGCTGGACAGAAGAAAGCAGCAATGTTTGTTCCCACTCTTCCAATTTTTGGAATCGATTGATGAAGTGTTCTTGCAGCGGAGTTGGCGCCTGTCTCAGAGCTTCTTCGCCCTTCTCGGTAAGTACCGCATGTACCTTACGTTTATCTTCAACGCTACGACGACGCTCAACGAGTTGATTGCGTTCTAATCTGTCCAAAATCGTGGTCGCAGTTGCTTGACTCATATTGGTGTGGTTAGACAACTGTTTGATAGTCACGTTATCTAACTCATTGATAGCACGCATCAAAATCAATTGCGGAGCGGTCAATCCCGACTCTTTGCTCAGCTTTTTAGAATGTAAATCAATAGCGCGGATGATCTGACGAATCGAGACCAATACTTCTTCGTACTTTTCCAATTTTTTCATCCAGTCTGTAGGGAACATGTAACGACGCGACACTAACTCAAATGCGCTGTTATTTAAAGGGCTGCAGTCAAAATTTAGGTCGACATTTTTCAACTATTTATTCGTCTTTGGCGATTTCTTTTTATTCGCTCGTGCAACTGAAACAGAAAGACCTAAAATTATTATAGCAATAATTGTTTGTGGTCTAATTAATGGTGTGGGGATTTACGCTTTTTGTAATGCAAATTACCGACTGAAAAGTAAGTTATTGGATTTTTTAACAGCAAAAGATAGACAAAAACGCCTCAAATGATAGGATCTTCCGCTTTCACGGAATGTAAAACGTATCGTGTTCGAACGATTTTTTGTTTGGTACGGAAAAAATAATACAAAAATAGAGAGGAACGATGACAAAGGGTATAGATAAGTACAGTATTGACAGTACCGACTATACGGTAGGTCAAGACAACGTTCAAAAGTGGGGCTTTGATGTTCATAACCCAGTTTTTGGTATTAGTGCAGGCTTTATTGCACTGTTTCTTGTCGCAGCATTAGTTCTAGATGCTCATACCGCGAAGACGGCATTGGATGGGCTTAAGTGGAAGATCATTGGTTCATTCGACTGGCTGTTTATTATCGCTGGTAACATTTTCGTTATTTTCTGCTTAGCGTTGATTGTGTCGCCGCTCGGGAAAATACGCTTAGGCGGTAAAGATGCGGTCGCTGATTATTCATTCATGTCTTGGCTCGCGATGTTGTTCGCAGCCGGTATGGGTATTGGTTTGATGTTCTGGAGTGTGGCAGAACCAGTGGCTTACTTCACTGGTTGGTACGAAACGCCACTTGGCGTAGAAGCAAACTCACCAGAAGCCGCACGTTTGGCGCTAGGCGCGACGATGTTCCACTGGGGTCTTCACCCTTGGGCAATTTACGGCGTTGTGGCACTTTCACTTGCATTTTTCACCTACAACAAAGGTTTGCCTCTATCAATGCGTTCGATCTTTTACCCATTATTGGGCGATCGCGCTTGGGGCTGGGCTGGCCATATCGTTGATATTCTTGCAGTACTTGCCACGCTATTTGGTCTAGCGACATCACTTGGTTTGGGCGCTCAGCAGGCGGCAAGTGGTATTCACCATGTATTTGGTGTTGAACCTGGTTTAGGTTTGCAAATTGTAGTTATCACTGTGGTTACTCTGCTCGCAGTGGTTTCTGTTGTTCGCGGTATCGACGGCGGCGTAAAAGTGATCAGTAACATCAACATGGTTGTAGCGTTTTTGCTGCTTATCCTTGTTGGTTTGATTGGCTGGGCGGCGAGTTTAGGCTCGATCCCAACAACGTTAATGGCGTACGTAGAAAACATCATTCCATTGAGTAACCCGTTTGGTCGTACCGACGAAGCTTGGTTCCAAGGCTGGACGGTATTCTACTGGGCTTGGTGGATCTCATGGTCACCATTCGTTGGTATGTTCATCGCTCGCGTTTCACGCGGCCGTACAGTACGTGAGTTCATCACAGCGGTACTGATTGTTCCGACGGTAGTCACCGTGGTTTGGATGTCGGTATTTGGTGGTCTGGCGATTGATCAAGTCGTCAACAAAGTAGGCGAGTTAGGCGCAAACGGTCTGACCGACGTATCACTGGCGATGTTCCAAATGTTTGATGTGCTGCCATTTGGCAACATATTGTCGATCATTGCTGTGGTTCTGGTATTGGTATTCTTTATCACCTCTTCAGACTCTGGCTCGTTGGTTATCGACAGCATTACGGCGGGTGGTAAAGTCGATGCGCCTGTATTGCAACGTGTTTTCTGGGCATTTATGGAAGGTGCGATTGCGGTTGCATTGCTTTGGATTGGTGGCTCAGAAGCGGTACAAGCGTTACAAGCGGGCGCCATTTCTACAGCACTGCCATTTACCTTTATATTGCTAGCAATGTGTGTAAGTTTATTGATGGGGATGAAGACAGAGCGTCAATAATCGATCAATTTTATAAATTTGCTTAAATAACAAGTAATTAAGAAGCCAGCACCCTGCTGGCTTTTTTTGTGCGGTTTTTCTGACGCTAGACAAAAAAATGACACGTAAAAGTCCATATTTTACAAAGAGTTAATGCGCTATTTTGTTTTTTAAAAATTAGTGAATAGTCGTGAAAAAGTGTGTAATATTCACCCACCTTAACTGTTCTCCCAACTCAATTATAATTATGAAAATATCATTAAAACAAAAGCTAATAGGCGCAAGCCTTTCTGCTGTTGTTGTGATGGCAACAGCACTTACTTGGTTGTCGGCTGGTCAATTATTTGATCAGACTCGTTCAGGTGTCTATTCACGAGCACAAAGTCTAAGTACCACAGCGTCAGAAGGTATTTCGGACTGGGTTAATATCCGTAAGGATATTGCAAGCGCATTCAACGACTACTCGACAGAGCAAGACGTTGTTCCTTTCCTACAGCAAGCACGCAAAGCTGGTGGCTTTGACGACATCTTCTTGGGTACACCAAACGGCGATATGTATCGTTCTCACCCAGAGCGTAACCGTGCTGACTACGATCCGCGTACTCGCCCTTGGTATAAAGATGCCAATGCAGCAGGTAAGCAGATCATCACAGAAGCATATCAAGACGCTATCACTAACGCATTGCTAGTGACCATTGCTGAACCAGTAATGAAAAACGGCAAGTTTATCGGTGTAGTGGGTGCTGACGTACTTATTGATCAGCTTATCGATGACGTAATCAATCTTGATGCGGGTGAAAATGCGCACGCAATGTTGATTGATATGAACGAAGGTACGTTCCTTGCTCACCCAGATAAAAGCCTAACGCTTAAGCCTATCACCAGTTTTCTAAAAGACTTTTCAGAAGAGGCTATTGAGCGTGCGGCAGCAGAAGGCAAGATTGAAAGCACGATGCTGAAAGGCCAAGAGAAGCTTTACTACTTCAAGAAAGTACCTGGCACGCATTGGATGTTCGCGATTGAAATGGATCGCGCAACAGAAGAAGCAGGCCATGCAGTACTGCTTCGTGACCTGCTGATCACCGCTGTGATGATCACCATCGTTGTGATTCTTGCGGTATCTTGGTTGGTTGGCTTCTTGTTCCGTGACCTAGGCCGCGTGTCTGATGCATTGGAAGAAATTGCATCTGGTGAGGGCGACCTTACTCAACGCCTAGAACCTCGCAGTGACGATGAAGTGGGCAAACTGGCTGAGAACTTCAACCGCTTTGTGGGTAACATGCACACGATGGTTACCAAGCTAAGCCAAGTTTCTGCCTCACTTTCTGAGCAAGCACGTACAACGGCACAACAAGCAGAAGAACGTAGCCAGCGTATTTCTTACCAGCAAGACGAAATCAACATGGTTGCGACTGCGGTTAATGAAATGGCAGCAGCAACGCAAGAGATTGCGGGTAACGCAGACAGCACAGCGCATAGCTCTGAAGAAGCGGTGCAAGCATGTGCTCACGGTTCTAGCCAAGTGAATCAAACGCAAGGCTCTATCCAGAATCTGGCGCAAGAAGTTCAAGTCGCGACAAATGTTATCCAAGAACTTGAAGCGCACGGTAATAGCATCAACACGATTCTATCGACGATTCAAGACATTGCAGAGCAAACTAACTTGTTGGCACTGAACGCGGCGATCGAAGCGGCGCGTGCAGGCGATCAAGGTCGTGGTTTTGCGGTTGTTGCTGACGAAGTTCGCGTATTGAGCCAACGTACTCACGCATCGACGAAAGAAATCCAAGAAACGATCGAAATGCTTCAAGGTACAACCAAGAAAGCGGTTGATATCATGGGAGATGGTCGTCGTTTGGCTGATACCAGTGTGGATGACGCGAATTCTGCAGCAGCGAGCCTGACGCAAATCCACAGTGCGGTAGAGCGCATCAGCGACATGGCAACGCAAATTGCGTCTGCGGCGGAAGAGCAAGCATCTGTAACAACAGAAATCACTCGTAACACAGAAGGCATCCGCGACGTATCGAACGAGCTTTCTGTAGAAGCTCACTCAGCAGCGGAGCAAGCAGCGCACCTATCTGAGCTGTCTCACGAGCTTGAGCAAGAGATCAAACGTTTTAAACTGTAATTCTCAGTTTGACTAAAAAACAAAAGGAGCCGATAGGCTCCTTTTTAATGCATGTTTTTCGGTGAATGATTGTTGGTAAATAGCTACAACAAAAAATCTATCTACAACCAAAAATCACTGATGGGTTGGTCATCATTGTAGTGATGCGCCATCTGCGCCTGAAGCAACTCGGCAGTAGCAATCGCATCAGTTAACGCATGATGCGGAGAGTAGTCTGGTAACCCATAGCGGCGTCGAGACTGCGCCAAACGTAGAGACTCTGGTCTCTTTCCTTTCAGGCGATTCCAAATGCTGCCAGCGCTTTTCTTTTGGATGTTCTCTTCGATTTGTAGCGTGTCTAACACGGGAAATTCAATCCCTTCCCCTATACGCGTTTTCAGCGCTTGATCCAAGAATTCTCTCTCGATTCGACGATAATGCACAACGATGATTTTGCCGCTTAAGCAAGGCAGCAACTCACCCAAAATATCGCTCAGATCTGGCGCATCAATCAATTCACTGTGAGTGATACCGTGGATGATGACGGAATCTTCATCCAACTTTTTCTGAGGTCTTACTTTCCAATGTCGAGCATCGCGCAGAAAAATACGTCTTAGATTGAAAGGTACTAAACCGATAGTAATAATGTCGTGTTTTTCGGGATTGAGCCCCGTCGTTTCGAAATCCAACGCGACAAACTCAACCTCTGAAATGGGGGTATTGGGCGCTGGTAATTCGCTGCCGTAAAAGGCGACAAGATTTTCATCACTGACGAGCTCCAACTTTTGCTGAAACTTGGTTGGCCATTGAATCGCAGGCTTTTGAAATAGCTTTTTGATCATGCCAAACCTCACTTAAAGCTCTTATTTGCTTGATAACGGAACTTAAGGAAGTTCTGCCCATTGCTGAGAATTTGGAAGGCATCTTTCAAATTACGGCGTTCAAAATCGGAGAGGTTTTCTGGCTCGATGTTGTTATCTGGCTCAATTCCGAGTTCAACATCTGTCGCTTGATGGCGAATTCGTACCATAGAGATGAATTCTAACGCGTCTTTTAAGTCCTGAGCTCGACCTTTTGGCAAGATGCCTGCGTCAATAATGTCGTCGAGACGTTCAAACGAGTTTTGTGCACGAGAGCCCACTGCCAAGGCATGCACACGAATCAGATCAACCAGCGGCGCGGTGCCACGACGTTTTAGGTTGATCGAGTTTTTGTGCTGGCCGTCTTTTTCCATCACAAAATCTTTGAAGAAGCCTAATGGCGGCGTGCGGTTTAGCGCATTTCGAGCCAAACATGCTAAGAAGCGATTATTTTTACGCGCTCGACGCACAATGAAGCTGGTGAGCTGTTCTGCCCATTTTAAGCGGCCATACACGCCATCTAAATCGAAAAATATTGATGCATTCAGTAACGCTTTCGGGTTGGGATCGTCAATCCAGTCAGCGAAACATTCTTCCCATTCGGAGCGAGTCATTCGCCACATCGGGTTCGTGGCCATGATGTCACCGGTACAATATTTGTAACCACAAGCGTCAAGGCCGTCACTGACAAACTTGGCGAGATCTTCAAAGTACTTGCCATGTTTCTCTTCTTGATAGGATTCGTCCAGAATAATGGCGTTGTCTTGGTCAGTAACCAGCAACTGTTCGTCGCGTCCCATTGAACCTAATGCGAGGAAGCAATAAGGAATCGGAGGCGCACCAAGTTCTTCTTCGGCCAACTCCAACAAACGCTGTTTGAAACTTCGGCCAATTACTGACATCGCGCTGCCAACCATGTGTGAATTGGCGTCTTCGTTAACCAGACGTACGAAGCTGCTTTTGACTTCTTCTGCGACTGTCGCTAAATCTTCGATGCTTTGCTGCTGAAAAATGCTGCTTACAAGAAGCAGTGAGTTTTGCGATTCATAACGAACAATATCGGTAGTTTCGATGATGCCTATCGGTAGTTGATTTTTGACCACCGGCAGATGATGCACGTTGTAGCGTAACATCGTTAGCATGGCTTCATAGATGTAAGCATTATGGTCGAGAGAGATCACTTCCGTCGTCATGACTGTTGAAACATCATCTTGAGGAGACAAGCCTTCTGCAAGCACTCGAGTACATAAATCTCGGTCAGTAATGATGCCTAAAACGGGCGATTGCGGATCATCTTCGTCACGGACAAAATCGGGGTCGACAATCAAGAGTGATGAAATGTTGTCCTGAGCCATTAACTGCGCTGCTTGTTGGATTGTTTGGCCGCGGTTTATGGTCGGGGCATCGCCAGTAAGTAGGGTCTTGACTTTAGAGGTGGTTAAGTCGTTTGCGTCTTTGTTTTCTGAAATGGTTTGGCGCAAGCGGGCGCTGTTTTCTACTTCAACAAAATCGGCGAAAGAGTCGAAGTTGTCGTAGATCTCTTGAAACACTTCGACCGGAATGCAGTAGAGTAGGGTGTCTTCAATAGCTTTTACCGGGAAACGAACTTTGTTGTTGGTAAGCAGCCCCATTTGACCGAATAAGTCGCCTTCATCGAGACGGTTATAAAGCTCACCCTTGCGGCGATAAACTTCCACCACGCCACTTCTTACCACGAAGAGATCTTGAATATGGTCACCGAAGTGAATGATTGGGGTATCTTGTCGGTAGTAAGAGATTTCAACGCTTTCTGTCACTTTGGTCAGAGTTTCTTCTGGAAGTTCGTTGAAAGGGGGGTACTTGGCGAGAAAGTTATATATCTCGAGAAGTTCTGCATCCATTCGGGTGCCTTTTGTTTCGCAAATAATAAAGTAATCTTAACGCAGTTTTAAGACAGAATCTTATTGGATCACGCTTTTTCGTGCTGAGTCATAAGATTCGGACATCTCCCGCGACAAGGTTTTGTTAATTCGGCTAATATGGAAATTGCCAATTGTAGTTAAGTTTTTAGGTGACTCTCATGAAAGGAAGTAAGATGGTGAGACAGTTATTGCTTGTGCCTCTTGTAGTTTTGCCCGCAATCAGTATCGCTTCGGAAGCGGAACAAGCTGCAAAATTTGGGTATGAGCACATTTATTTGGATGTGGGGTCGGGTACGACCAATAAAGATTGGCTAGACAACTCGAATGCGACTACGCTGGGATTGGGTGGCAATTATCTCATCACCGATAATTGGTTGCTTAATGTTGATTACTCAGCGCAGTTTTTCCATCCTGACGATCTAACACTACGTGTGGATCGATTGTTGTTTGGTGGTGGTTATCGTTATGGAATTAACGACCAACTGGACGTTTATGGTACTTATGGGCTTGGTGCGCTGAAAGCGAAAGCGACGGATGAAAAAACGGATAGCACCATTTCCTCTGACACCGAGTTTCTTCAAGCGGTGACCATTGGTGCAAACTATCTTTTGAATAAACAATGGATGGTGTCAGCACAGATTCAGGCCAACCGAAGTGATGTGGTTGACGAGAATAAGTACAGAATCGGCTTCAATTACCAATGGCATGATGTGATTGGCACGGGCTTGTATTACCAATACCGTGATACAGATTACAGTGGTGAAAGTTCGGATTACATCAACGAAGTCGGCTTAAGTTTGAAGTTCGTATTTTAATCCCATTTAGTAACATCAACCGTAATCAACAGATTTAAGAACAACAAAAAAGGTCAGCATACGCTGACCTTTTCGTTTATTTCGTCTATTTTCGACAGATTATAGAACCGCTGCGATACCTTTACATAGCGGGCCCATGTTTGATTTTGTCATACCAGCTACGCTGATACGGCCAGAACCAACGATGTAAATTGCGAACTCATCTTTCAGACGATTAACTTGCTCTTTAGATAGACCAGAGAACGAGAACATGCCGTTTTGACGTTCGATAAAGCTGAAATCTGCATCCACACCTTCTTCTTTCAGAGTTGCTACGAACAGCTCGCGCATCTCTTGAATACGGTCACGCATTTCTTGTACTTCCGCTTCCCATTCGGCACGCAGTTCTTCGTTGTTTAGAATATGAGTAACAACAGCACTACCGTGAGCTGGTGGGTTAGAGTAGATAGAGCGGATGATCGCTTTTACTTGAGAGAATGCTGTTGTTGCCACTTCTTCAGATTCAGCAACAAGCGTGAATGCGCCTACACGTTCATTGTATAGGCCGAAGTTTTTCGAGAACGAGCTCGCAACGAGAATTTCTTTGTTGTATTTCGCGAAAGTACGTAGGCCAGCTGCGTCTTCTTCTACACCCTTGGCAAAGCCTTGGTATGCAAAGTCGAACAGAGGAAGCAGTTTCTTCTCAGCAATCAGCTTCGCTAGTGTTTCCCATTCTTCAGCAGTTGGATCGATGCCAGTTGGGTTGTGGCAGCAGCCGTGTAGAAGAACGATGTCACCTTCAGATGCAGCTTGAAGATCGTTTAGCATTGCATCGAAGTCTTTGTCTTTAGTTTCTGCGTTGTAGTAAGTGTATTGAGCAGTTTCTAGACCTGCAGCGGTAAACACGCCGTTGTGGTTTGCCCAAGTTGGGTTGCTGATCCAGATTTTTACGTTACCAAGTTGGCGTTTAATGAATTCACCCGCCACGCGTAACGCACCTGTACCACCAGGCGCTTGAGCTGTTTTCGCGCGTTTTTCCGCTACGATTTCAGCGTCTGCACCGAAAAGTAGTTTTTGTACCGCCAGACCGTACTCAGCAGTCCCTTCGATGGTAAGGTATGATTTGGTTTTTTCCGTTTCAATCAGTGCTGCTTCGGCTTTCTTTACGGTAGCAAGAACAGGTGTTTCGCCTTGTTCGTTTTTGTAAATACCAACGCCAAGGTTAATCTTTTCAGCGCGAGGATCTTTTTTAAATTCTTCAGTAAGGCCAAGGATAGGGTCGGCCGGAGCGGCAACTACTTTTTCAAACATAATCTTCATCCATGTTAATCGAAGGGGTCTGCTCGTATTTATACCTTTCAGCAATATTCGTTACAACACTTACTGATAAGAAAACGTAAAAAAATTTCGATTTGAAACAGGATGCTAACATAACCGATGCTTTTGCTATGAAAACCTTGGTTAAATCCGGATGTAAAGGGGAGTTTTGTAGCAATTCGGTGCTAATTTATTCAATCGAACAATTCATGAATCTGATGGCTACTGAGGAGCGATTTTGAGTGGTTTAAAACGTGAATCCTACGAGGTAAGCAGAGCCTGTTGCGAAGGAAAAAGTAGGGAAGGATAAGAAACGCCCCAACGGTGAGGGGCGCTTGCATATTCAATTTACATCGAACGTTGAGGTCTATTTCTTTAGCTCAATTTCTGACTCTACCGCATTGGTTTCGATGTCAGGATTTGAAGACAACTTATCTGTCGCCCAATCGTTCATGTGTTTTAGGATTGCTTTAAGCGCATGCTTTTGCGTTGGGGTGTCACCAGCTTGAACATCTAGTTTTTCTTTTGGGTGTGACCCTGTCGCATCTTCGGCAACGTGTAGCCAATCTGGATGCCAGTAGTAAGGCTGTCCTGATGGCACACTCCACGTATGTACGCCATTGGTCTCGCCTTTATATTTGATGTCATTCTCGTTGTATTTCGTCATTATAATCGTCTCTCATAGTCTATGAGTTGAGGTGTGCATCACCATTAGCCTCTAAATGTAACAGATGGCATGAAAATTAATGTGATAGCAATCTATTTATCCTGTCGATAGATTGCTCACGATGATGCACAGTTCTCATTCAGACATGTTTTGTTCCAAAAGGCTCTCAACCTTGCATAACAGAAGGTTCGCTTCTGGCTATTCACCATTAATGTGCTTAACAATCGCCTCTTTTGCGTGCTCTTCTGTTGGTGTTTCACCTTCTGGAACGACTAGATCCGCTGTTTTGTGCACACCTAGCGCGTCTTCTGCAATATGTAACCAGTCAGGGTGCCAGTAGTAAGGCGTTGTGCTGGCTGGGTGATCCCAACTGTGTACGCCTTTATGAGCACCTCGGTATGAGAGGTCATCCATAGTAAATACTTTCATCATTTTCTCCCGAAATAAAAGTCATACCTTTGAAAGTATGGAACATAAATTCTCACTTCGTATCGCGAATTGATATCACTAAGATTGATTAATTACGTTTCGAGATTGATAGTCGCGTTATCAGAATACGGGCGCGAAGTATGCTAAGGTTCGCTCGGTCGTGATAAATGAGGGAAACATGAACCGATACCGCCAACTGGCTGAACTGTTCAAAACGCAGATTCAGCAAAACACATGGAGAGCAGGGGAAAAGCTGCCGTCAGTGCGTGTCACCAGCCGAAATCATTCCGTCAGCGCCGGAACGGTGTTACAAGCTTATCAGTTGCTCGAAGCGCAAGGCTGGGTCGCGGCAAAACCTCAGTCTGGCTACTTTGTTACCGCAGAGCTGGATCGTTTGGAACCGAGCCCTCCTGCGACCTCTGTTTATCGCTCTAACATCAATGATGAGCTTTACGACTATCTCAAAAATCAAGCGTCACCGGATGCGATGAAGTTCGGCTCTGCCTTTCCAGATCCTGCGTTGTTTCCATTGGATGCGCTGAATCGTAATCTGGCCAGCTCTGGTAGGAAGATGGGGCCAGAGACGTTATTGGATAACTTACCGCCAGGCTCTGAATCATTGCGTCGTTTGATTGCTCAACGTTACATTCAACAAGGTATGGTGTTAACCCATGATGACATTGTCATTACTTCAGGGGCGTTAGAAGCGTTGAATTTGAGCCTTCAGGCCGTGACACAACCGGGAGATACTATCGTGGTTGAATCGCCAACATTTTACGGAGCGCTTCAAGCGATAGAACGTTTGGGTTTAAAGGCGATAGAAATTTCAGTAGACCCGCGTATCGGGCACTCTTTGCAACAAATTGAAGCGGCTTTTACTGACCATGATGTTCGCGCGTGTTGGTTGATGACGAACTTTCACAACCCAACCGGAATGTCATTAAACGATGAGCAGAAGCAGCGCATCGTCGAGCTTGCTGATAAACACGATGTGTATTTGATTGAAGACGATGTGTATTCAGAGCTCTATTTTTCTAACAAGAAACCAAGTTCGCTTAAAACTTTTGATACACAAGATCGTGTGTTGCATTGCGGGTCATTTTCAAAAAGTCTTTGCCCGGGTTATCGGCTGGGGTGGGTGGTCAACAAGCGCTTTAATGAGCATCTGCAAAAACTGCAACTTATCTCGACTTTGTCAGGTAGTGCGCCTATCCAACAAGGTATTGCACATTATTTGCAAAATGACAGCTATGATAATCACCTTAGAAAACTTCGAAAGAATCTTGAGCAGCGACAATCTGCGTTCATTGAGCTTCTCGATAAGTACTTTCCGAAATCGATTCACTACACACAGCCAGAGGGCGGCTATTTTTTATGGGTTGAACTGCCGGAATCAAAATGCGGAAAATCGATTTATCAGAAGTTATTGGAAGACAACATCACCGTTGCATTCGGTAAGTTGTTTTCTGTCGGCCCAGATTATGAGAACTACCTAAGGCTTAATACTTCGTTACCCTGCAACGATGAACTAGAAGAAGCCGTGAAGAAGATCGGAGAATTACTTCACTAGCCAACTGTTTACTTATTTTTTGCTCAAACTGTATCAGTGAACGAATCCGAAGCTGTGTTTCAATTACTAGCTGACAACCATTTTAGGTTAGGAGCAATAATGAAAAAGCAGTTGGTAAAGCATGAACTTAGGCTAATGGGTGTTGCTATCTTTAGCGCATTTTTGTTGGTGTTTGCGCACCTAATATTGGCGAAGTCTTTTTCTCATATGGTTTGGACGGAATACACTGCTGCCGTGATTCCATTCGTCATGTTTGGTTTGTGTGTTGTTGGAGTGAAATACGCCGCGCGAGCAGATAAGGATGAAGACGAAAGCAACAGCTAAATTGCACACGCAGATTGCGAGAAAATTATTCGTACAAAATAAAAGACCTCCACTTGGGAGGTCTTTCTAATTCTGAATCACTAAAAAGTGATTAGAAGTTCGCAGAGCGAGGTGTACGTGGGAATGGGATTACGTCACGAACGTTGCCCATGCCTGTTACGTAAGAGACTAGACGCTCAAAGCCTAGACCAAAGCCTGCGTGTGGCACTGTGCCGTAACGACGTAGGTCACGGTACCAGCTCATGTGTTCAGGGTCGATGCCCATTTCACGCATACGTGCATCTAGAACGTCTAGACGCTCTTCACGCTGAGAACCACCGATGATTTCACCGATACCAGGTGCTAGAACGTCCATCGCAGCTACAGTCTTGCCATCGTCGTTCATACGCATGTAGAACGCTTTGATGTCTTTCGGGTAGTTCTTCACGATTACTGGCGCTTTAAAGTGCTCTTCAGCTAGGAAACGCTCGTGCTCAGAAGACATATCGATACCCCATTCAACTGGGAATTCGAACTCGCGACCAGAGTCCAGAAGGATTTGGATCGCGTCAGTGTAGTCAACTTGTGCAAAGTCAGAAGAAACGAATTGCTCTAGACGAGTGATCGCTTGCTTGTCGATACGCTGAGCGAAGAACTCAAGGTCATCGCGACGCTCTTCAAGTACTGCTTTAAACACGTACTTAAGCATGTCTTCAGCCAGTTTCGCTACATCGTCTAGTTCTGCGAACGCAACCTCAGGCTCAACCATCCAGAATTCTGCTAGGTGGCGGCTTGTGTTTGAGTTTTCAGCACGGAAAGTAGGACCGAAAGTGTAAACCTTGCTTAGTGCACAAGCGTAAGCTTCCGCGTTTAGCTGACCAGATACGGTTAGGAACGTTTCTTTACCGAAGAAGTCTTCGTTGTAGTCCACTTTGCCTGCGTCTGTGCGAGGTAGGTTTTCCATGTCTAGCGTCGAAACGCGGAACATTTCACCAGCACCTTCTGCATCAGAAGCCGTTATTAGTGGCGCAGAGACCCAAAAGTAGCCTTGCTCGTGGTAGAAACGGTGAATTGCTTGAGATAGACAGTTACGTACACGTGCTACCGCACCGATTACGTTAGTGCGCGGACGTAGGTGCGCAACTTCACGTAAGTACTCGATAGAGTGACGAGTTTTTGCCATTGGGTAAGTTTCAGCATCTTCAACCCAACCTACAACTTTAACGTCAGTTGCAGCCAGTTCGAAGTCCTGACCTTGCGCAGGAGACTCAACAATCTTACCAGTTACTTCAACAGAGCAGCCAGTCGTTAGCTTAAGCACTTCATTGTCGTAATTATTAAGATTATTAGGGACCACGGCCTGAATCGGGTCGAAACAAGAGCCGTCATATATGGCAAGGAAAGAGATTCCAGCTTTGGAATCACGACGTGAACGGATCCAGCCGCGAACAGTTACTTCACTGTCTACTGCTAGCTTACCGCTTAGTACGTCTGATACAGGCGCGTAAGTCATGTTTTAAATATTCTCCATTGAGGTAAAAATTCAACTCAACGCTTATCAAAGTGCTTGTCTCAAAACATTTTTGTTTAAAAAACAAGCGAAGCATTGAGTTGGATAGAATTTTACAGATTCAATGGGACATATTACCCGTCAATTCGTCAGCTTCAACCTTTATATTCAATTTGGACGCGAGAAATTTCCTATTTATTTGCCCTTTGTTGCTCAGAAAGGGTGAATTGGTTAAGTAATTGCTCTAAACGCTCAGAAAGTTCTTCCAAATCGACACTGATATCCCGTGTATGAGAGGCAGATTGAGACGTGTCGTTCGCGTGCAAAGTAATCACGTCGATTTTCGATTGAATGTGCTTGCTGACATCCGAGGTGGTTTGAGTTTGCAGTTGGATGTTTTCTGCGTGTTTCAGCACTTGATGCATCTCATCTACGACATTGTGCATGGTTTCAGACAGCGCTTCGACATCCAGTGAACGTTGATGAGCAAATTGACAAACATGATCGACTGACGACAGGGACTCTTCGCTGCCTTGCTGAAATTGGGAAATGATGCTTTCAATGTTGCTGGTGGCTTCGGCGGTACGTGAGGCCAGATTTCTCACTTCATCGGCAACGACTGCAAAGCCACGACCTTGCTCTCCGGCGCGTGCCGCTTCGATTGCTGCGTTTAGAGCGAGTAGGTTAGTTTGTTCGGCGATGCCTTTGATCACACCGAGTATTGAGGAAACTTCTTCGGTTCTCTGATTTAGAGACGTAATCTTCTCACGCACTTGTTCAATGTTGCTGACTAAGCTCTTGATGTCTTCGCTGACATTGTGCGCTTGGCTGGCGCTGTTTGCAGCTACGTCAACGGTGTGGTTTACCAACGTCGTTGCGTTGATTGTTGCTTCTTCAACCACGACTTGCTGCTGCAACATATCAATAATGTTGTTTTGCACTTCATTGGTTTCTAATTGCTGATTGTTTGCTGCTTCATCAGTGGATTGAGCAACGTCGGTGAGACGACCCGCAGACCCTGCTAACGAGTGTGAGGTGTCTTGCACGCGCTCAAGACTTTCCGAAACGGTATCCATAAAGGAATTAATAGACTGGGAAAGTTGGCCAACTTCGTCATTTTGTTTATGGACAAGTCTCTGGGAGAGATCTTTGCTGGCACTAACGTTCGACATAAAGTGCGAGGTTTTTTGAATTGGTCGCACGATGATCTTACGAATCAATCCCATGGTGATGAGAAAACCAACCAACGCAATGGCAGACATGATGCCCATCGCGTACATCGCTTGTTTATTGATCATCGAACTCACGTGGTTCATGTTGTATTCCAAGCGAATAGCACCCAATACTTCACCCTCTGGCGCGACATGACAAGAAACACAATTGGTGCCGCGATAGTTTTGGCTCGATTTCATTGGCAGCGCCACAACAATGCCTTTGCCCCAGTCCGCAGTAATTGGTTCTATCACTAGCTCGCCCGCTAGTGCACGCTGATCAATCTCATCAATAGGTTGCTGATTGGCTTGTCCTGCACCGTACAGTTTTGTAACGGCATCGGCACGTAGCACTCGAACTTGCTCAATACCTTCTTGAGCGAGTGCTTTTTGTCGCAGCGTTTCCTTTTGAGACATGGTGCCAGTGAGCATCATCATGTTCAGACTATCGAAGTAGTTGCTGGCTTTGTCGTGCAGTTGTTCACTAAGAACATCATTTATCAGCGTTTTTTGTTGATAGTGTTGGTATGCCGTCGACGCGGCGAGAACACAGCTAAAAACGACAATTAACGCGAGCAGGAGCTTAAAGGTAATAGTTGAGCGCATATTTTTATAAGTGTAATTGGAACGAACTGCACAATATTAGTCTTCTCGCATAGGTTGCGCGATGAGCGAAATGAATGATTGTGACCCTACACATGTTGGGGATATGTAATTGTGATGTGAGTGCTGTGTAATCAAATGTTTGGCGCATGACAAAAATGCGACGCTTTGGTGTGCGTGATGGCAAAGAGGTCAGGAATAAGCGGCAGTTTTTGCTACGCTTGTATGGGGTAACGCTTGTCTCTTGCCAGCGAATTCCTTAGTATTGCCTGTCTTTTTTAAAGCCTGAGAATCAAGATGAAAACAGAATTGTACAAAGAGTTTATGTTCGAAGCGGCACACCATTTGCCACACGTACCAGAAGGTCACAAGTGTGGTCGTTTGCACGGACACTCTTTCCTTGTTCGTCTTTATGTAGAAGGTGAAGTTGATCCACATACAGGTTGGGTTGTGGATTTTGCAGAGATAAAAGCTGCATTTAAACCAATTTACAATCGCTTAGACCACTACTACCTAAACGACATCGAAGGTCTAGAAAACCCGACCAGCGAAGTGTTAGCAAAATGGATTTGGCAACAGCTAAAACCAAACCTACCGCTACTAAGCAAAGTAGAGATCAAAGAAACTTGTACAGCAGGTTGTATCTACAAGGGTGAATAACCTTCGTAGTAATCCCATGTTCAATAACAAAGGCAAGCCTATCGCTTGCCTTTGTTTTATCTAGCGTTTGGTTATTGAGCGTTTAACCAAGCGGGTGACGCATCAACCATTCTTTTTCTTGCTCGCCATAAATGGCTTTTTCTGTATTCGTAAAGCCACAAGCCGAGAAAAAGTCGAGTGCACCTTGATGGCTATTTGGTACTGTCACGCAAAGCGAGGTGCTCTCTGGGTCGATGGTATATGCGTACACAAACAGTTTTTTCAGCGCCTCTGCACCAATACCTTGGCGTTGAAAGCGGCGATCAATCATCAAATAATTAAGGCCCAACTCATGCCGCATTGCAAAAGGAGCATGCTGAGCAAACCCTTTATCGATGATCAGATAGCCGACGGTTAGGTAGTCCGAATAAATAGTAAAAAATACTTCTGACTTGTTTCGCTTTTGGTAAGCCTGTTCAAACGGCTTGGCAAATCCTATTTGCTCTTCCTGCACGTCCAATTGCATCAAACTCGAAAAATCTTTCAGTTTGGTTGGTTTAATAGCAATCATGGTTTCAATCACGAGTGGGCGGTGGATGGTCTCACCACCTAACAAAAATGGACGAACGTCTTTAACTTTCATCCAGTTATAGACGCTAGTGATACCCAAATCACTTCGCACACTTAGCGCGAATACATTATGAAGTCATTTGGGTATCAGCTAGTTTAAGTAACTCGCGGCATTAAGAAAAGCTAGAAATGCAGAGGATAGAAGTAACCTTGATGAATGTAGGCTCCTAACGTTGTGAGTAAGTGAGCACTATCTGCGGTTTCGACGCCTTCGACGATGACTGTGCAGCGGTAAGTGTTTCCCATCGCAATCAACTGACGCAGCGTTTCCACTTTCTTATCGTCCGATTTTAAACCAATCACAAACTCCCGATCTATTTTCAAATAATCTGGATTGATTTTGCTGATAAGTGACACGTTGTTGTTTCCAGTACCAAAGTCATCAATGCTGATTTTGCAGTTCAGTAATTTTAGTTTCGCGACGTTGTCGTAGATCTCGGAGGTGTAGTACATGGACGCGTTCTCCGTGATTTCGATGGTCAGTAAACGGCAGTCTCTGCTCGCGAGTTCTTGATAAAGAGTCGAAAAGTTTCTGCCTCGTAGAAGAGAAGGGCACACATTGATGCTGATGGGCACCAACAAAGTCGGCTGTTTGGCGTAAATTGCTCGGATCACCAAGATCGTGTGGATCAAAAGCAGTCCATTGCTGATGAGTGTTTCGATGAACCTTTGGGTGTTCTTCACTTTGAATCGAGAAAGGGCTTCGTAGTGAATATTTTGCTGCGTTGAGGTGTTGTAGATCGGTTCGAGCTTGATATGAAATTCTCGAATAGCAAACAGATACGTGATGAACGCTTGTAGCGACCGATGCCTTAGTATCACTAAAAAGAACAGGCTCAACAAAATGATGCTCTTAAAAGGTCCTGAGATGTAATACACCTCTTTATAGCCTGTATCTTTAATTTGATAGTGAAAGTATCGCCCGTTGGTGTTGCCAATTTCGAACGATGTACCTGTGTTGGTGTAAAGCTTCATCCCTGAAAGGAAAAAGCGCGAGATGTGGCTCTCCACGTTATTCTGTAAGTTGATGTTTTTCACACGAACTAAAATGGTGGCGTTGTTGATGTCGAAGGATTGAGTCGTGTAATTGCTGTTATCGCTCCACTCGTTGAACGCTTTTTGGCTGACGGGAACCACCGCCTCTGGCGTGACCAAGCAGCGGATATTAAAGCGATCCAACATCATGCTGGATTCAACGAGCTTTACGTTATCAAACAACCCTTTTAGTTGGTCTTCATCAGCATAGCAACTCATCTGAGACAGGCTGTCGGCAATGTCCAATGCGCTATCTAAATAGTTGTGTTTCACAATACTGTTGATGGCGTAATAGCAGACCGAGAAAAAGATAGCTGTAGTAACCAGCAGCACCCAAGCGATGTCGGTGTATATCCTTTTATTCCGCAAGCAAATACGAAGGGCTTTTCTGACGCTATTTTTCGTGTGTTGGTTGATTCTCTTTTGTTGATAGATGCCGCTTTGGTGAGTATGTAGCATGGTAAAAGGGATGAAATATCCCGTCCTGTGAATGTTTTCTATGATGTTTCTCGTGGGAGAAACGTGATCTTCCGTGAGCTTGCGAAACTTCTTTCTCAATGCTGCCACCGCGTTTTTAAATCCATTTTCTGGCAAAGCCATCTTGTAGTGTTGAGTGATTTTTCTCTCAATAACGCGCTGACTGATCGGCGTATTTAAACTGCCGTAAGTAGCAATAGTTGAAAGAATGGCATACTCATTTGAACTAACAGGGATGGCGTGGTGGAGTGTGTTGTTGATCTCTAAAGAAATGTCGTTTTCGGACAAGCAAACGCAGATTTGGTTTCCAAGTTCAAACCTAATCATGTGTTGATAAGCTCCAATTTAAATTTTGGCTACGTTATCAATAATGAGAAGTGAAGGGTGTGATTTTGTACGGGGATATCCTAAACATTTGGATATAGTAACAGTTTTAGTTTTTTTTATGAGCTACAGCGAGAGTAGGCTCTGACTGGTTTTTAGCCGGGACAAACAGAAATATCGGCAGGAATAAGGCAATGACGGGTGATGCTTCAAATGCGTCTGCATGCGCATACCTCATCGTATTTGGGATAAAAAAAGCCCGAGTATTCACTCGGGCTTATCGATATCTTTTTTATAACGAGACGATTAGCAAATCACTTTGATCGCTAGACCGCCTTGAGAAGTTTCGCGGTATTTCGCGTTCATGTCTTTACCAGTCTCTAGCATTGTTTCGATAACTTTATCTAGAGATACAGTAGGAGCAGAAGAACGACGTAGTGCCATACGAGTTGAGTTGATCGCTTTTACAGCTGCGATACCGTTACGCTCGATACATGGAACTTGAACCTGACCTGCAACTGGGTCACAAGTTAGACCTAGGTTGTGCTCCATCGCGATTTCTGCAGCCATACATACTTGCTCTGGACTACCACCCATAAGCTCTGCAAGGCCAGCCGCCGCCATAGAACATGCCACACCAACTTCACCCTGACAGCCAACCTCTGCACCAGAGATTGACGCGTTGCGCTTGTAAAGACCACCGATTGCGCCAGAAGCGGCAAAGTAACGGATGTAATCTTTTTCAGTCACAGTTTGGATGAACTTGTCGTAGTAAGCCAATACTGCTGGGATGATGCCACAAGCGCCGTTAGTCGGTGCGGTAACAACACGGCCACCGGCTGCGTTCTCTTCGTTTACTGCGAAAGCGAACATGTTTACCCAGTCAACAACAGACATTGGGTCGTTCGTTGTTTTCTCAGAAGTAAGCAGTTGTTGACGAAGTGCAGCTGCGCGGCGAGGTACACGTAGTGGACCAGGCAGGATGCCTTCTTCGTTCATACCGCGATCCATACATTCGCGCATCGTGCGCCAGATGTTCGCGAAGTAAGTACGAGTTTCTTCGTCTGAGTGAAGTGCTTGTTCGTTCTTCATCACTAGCGCGCTGATAGAAAGACCGCTTTCTTTACACTGGTTAACCAGCTCTTCAGCTGTTGTGAACTCGTAAGGAACCTTGATTGGGTTCTCAGCTTCTTTACCGAAGTTCTCTTCATCAACGATGAAGCCTCCACCGATAGAGTAGTAAGTTTTTGAGTACACTTTTTCGTCATCAATCCAAGCGTGGATTTGCATGCCGTTTTCGTGTAGCTCAAGGTTCGTTTTGTGGAAGTTCATTCCACCTTCACGTGGGAACGATACTGTATGACAGTGCATGCCAACAGGAAGGCGCTCAGTTTCTTCTACGCGAGCGATGAAGCCCGGAATAGAATCGATATCAACTTTCTCAGGGGAGTTGCCCGCAAGACCCATGATGATAGCAATATCTGTGTGGTGACCTTTCCCTGTCAGTGATAGTGATCCATAAACGTCAACGGTGATTTTAGTGATGTCGCGCAGTTTTCCCATTGCACGAAGATCATCAATAAACTCTTTACCCGCTTTCATTGGGCCTACAGTGTGTGAGCTTGAAGGACCAACACCGATTTTATAGATATCAAAAACACTAATCATATCGATTACCTCAGAAGAAAGCCTCCCAAGGGGAGTTGGGAGGCTTAATTTTATCGTTATATTTTTGGATTAATCATTCTGTTAAAAAACAGGGATGATTAAAGAGCGCCGTAGATTACAGAAGTAATTGCTGCAAGACCACAGATTGCTGTGAAAATTTGCACAGGTGCTGAAGTTTTGTACTTCGCCATTGCTGGAACTTTTTGCATCGCGAATACAGGCATCAAGAATAGGATTGCCGCAATCATTGGCGCGCCCATTGTTTCGATCATGCCTAGGATGCTTGGGTTAACGATAGCCACAATCCAAGTAGTGATAACGATGAACAGTAGAGAACCTTTTTCGATCTTGCTTACTGGAGATTGTGAGCGAGATTTGATTAGACCTACTAGACCTTCGTGTGCACCTAGGAAGTGACCGAAGTAGCTAGAAGTGATCGCCGCGAATGCAACCAATGGACCCATGTATGAGATCAGTGGAGATTCGTGGATGTTCGCTAGGTAAGAAAGTACAGAGATGTTTTGTTCTTTCGCAGATGCTAGTTGCTCTGGAGATAGAGAAAGTACTACAGAGAATACGAAGAACATAACAAAGCCCATTAGCATCATCGCTGCACCGCCAGTGATCATGTCTGTTTTCTTGTAAGCTTCGTCGCCGTATTGCATGCGTTGCTCTTTAGAGAACTGAGAAATGATTGGGCTGTGGTTGAATGAGAATACGATGATAGGAATTGCTAACCAAACGATAGTTGGCATTGCAGCCCAGTCTGGAGCCACTTCAATCATAGACGTGTTCCACTCAGGGATTAGGTAGAAAGACAACGCCAATAGGATGAACACTAGAGGGTAAACCATTGCTGAAGTTGCTTTCAGCATCAGTTCTTTACCGAATACTACGCCTGCTGTCATTGCTGCGATAAGCGCACCAGAAAGTAGCCAGCGAGGAATCGATTCCATGCCCATTTGGTTAACTAGGAAAGAGTCAACCGTGTTTGTGATACCAACACCGTAGATAAGTACGATTGGGTAAATAGCGAAGAAGTATGCGAACGTAATAAGGTTTGCGCCAGTTTTACCGAAGTGTTCTTCTACTGTGTCAGTGATGTCTGCTTCTGGGTTCTTAGCTGAAAGAACGAAGCGAGCTAGAGATTTGTGTGCGAACCAAGTCATTGGTGCCGCGATTAGAGCTAGGATTACTAATGGCCAAAAACCACCCGCACCAGCTTTAATAGGAAGGAAAAGTACACCTGCACCTACTGCTGTGCCGAACAGAGACAGACACCAGGTGAAGTCTTTGTAAGTAAACTTACTAGACGATTGTGCGGTAGAAACCGCAGAAGTAGTTGTATTCATTTTTGAGTTACTCATTTTGGGAACAGGAAATAAGTCGCGGGCAATTTTGCAAGATTTTACACTAGGAAAATTAGATCTAAATCATGTATTGCTCGTGCTTATTGAATGATATGTCAAAAACCTGCTTTTTATCACGAAAATGATGTGCTACTCGTGATTATTGCTAATGAGTAAAATTAGAAAAACTTATCAATGGGGCGATTTGTATAAATTTATTTCACCGCAAGCGTTTGCGGTGAAAATGGCAAATTAATCTAATGTGAATGAATGTTTATGAAGTAACGTTTTATTAATATTGATGCACATAATGATCGCATTGGTCGTACGATCATTACCGAATGAAAGAGGAGAGATTTAGCCGGAAATGATGTGCTTTTGCATCGACTCAATGATCTGTGCCGTCATGCCCCAGATGAAATGTTGACGATATGGGATAGCAAATACACGATGACTGCTTCTTTTTAACTCAAACTTACTGCTGTAGAGCTTATTTGGGTTCAAAATATGGTTGGCTGGTACCTCAAAAACCGACTCGACCTCATTTGGGTCAATATGCGTTTTGTAATCTGGAGAAATAAAGGCCAAAAATGGTGTCACATTAAATTGACTAATCGTTGGCAGTTTTGGCAACTGACCGAACACATGAATGTGTTTATCTTCTATACCGACCTCTTCATTAGTCTCACGAAGCGCCGTATTCACCAGATGGATATCTTCGGGTTCAAACTTACCGCCAGGAAAGCTGATTTGCCCTGGATGATGCCGAAGATGTTCGGCTCGCTTGGTCAAAATCACTTGTAGGCCTTCAGGTCTATCCACAAAACCAATCAGAACCGCGGCGTCTCGAAGCTGTTTACCTTTCATAAAATTCAGGCGGGCAAGAGACTCCTTGTGATACCCCGTCGGAAGATGAAATTGAAAGTTCTGCAGCAATTTTGTTTTGTCGATAACCAAACCGAATCCCTAATTTTCGTGTCTACTCATTATTATACACCCAAGATAATAACCCTAAACTCCGGAAGCGAGCGTGCTTGAGTGAGAAAATGAGTGGTGAGTGCACTCCGCCTTATTGTTAATAAAACAGTAAGCTCAAATGTTAAAGGAAAATCGCTTCACATCTAGGCAACCTTTTGCTTTGTGCTTTGTGTCTCACTCTGCCGAAGCATATTGATTTGAAACTTATAGGGTTATACACCATTCTTATTTTTAAGGCGTTGCAATGAGGTTGGTGTTTGCCAATGAAAGGGATAATCTTTACCGAGTTCATGGAGTTAGTGGAAAGCAAATTTGGACTTGAAGTGCTTGACCAAGTGCTCGAACTTTCCGATGACGAAGGGGTATATACCTCTGTCGGCAGTTATGATCACCGAGACTTAGTCAAACTGATCGTCAATCTCAGCAAAGTTTCTGATATTCCCCCAGAGCAGTTACAAGAAGTGTTTGGTGAAAGCGTATTTTTGAACCTGCTACGCTCCATTCCCAGTCATGCAAGCTTGCAGCAGTGCGACAATACCTTTCAATTTGTTCGACATGTAGAAAGCTTTATTCATGTAGAAGTTAAAAAACTTTACCCAGACGCCAATCCGCCTAAGTTCGATTTTATCAGCGAAACACAGTCAGAACTGGTGTTCGACTACCATAGTGCAAGGTGTATGGCGCATGTTTGTTTAGGGTTGCTCAAAGGCTGTGCTGCGCACTTTGGACAGGTCATTCATATTACGCATCAAAACCAAACTGAAGACGGAAGCCAAGTTCGATTTTGGCTGGAGGCACAATAAGAAGAGTATGACGGGTAACTCCTCATTAGAAAGGAAACTCAAACGAGAAATCGCCTCAAGAAAGGCGGCAGAACTGCTTTTAGAGCAAAAAAGTTATGAGCTCTACGAATCGACGCAAAAATTGAGTGTCGCGTTAAAGA
Source organism: Vibrio sp. SALL6 (assembly GCF_002002385.1). Taxonomy (NCBI): domain Bacteria; kingdom Pseudomonadati; phylum Pseudomonadota; class Gammaproteobacteria; order Vibrionales; family Vibrionaceae; genus Vibrio; species Vibrio sp. SALL6. The sequence continues at coordinate 14,386 of NZ_MQVK01000031.1, read as the reverse complement.
AGCTAGAACTTCGATCGGAAAGCGATCTGCGCAAGTTTGAGTTTGAAGAAAAAATTGATGCCACGCTTATTCGGTTTGGACGGACATTCCTTTCCAGCACTTTCGACGAGACAATGATTGCCAGTTTTCTTGAGCAACTGACGTCCAATTCCGTTATTACCGCTTCGTATTTATACCTTGATCCTGTCCAACTCACTTCTTTACGTCGTCATCATTTCGGGCATTTGGATCTAAAAAGTGACAAACCTATCGCTCGAACACCCAATTGGCAGAATGAGGCGCTACATTTACCCATCATCATTGATGAGCGAGTCGTTGGCGAATTGATATTTTCTGTGTCGCTGGAACAAATTGAGCAAGCTTTTATCTCCAAACAAATGGAACTGGTTTCTGATTTGGTTCACGGCGTGATCAGCCGTCATCTCAGCCTTGAACGTGAAGTCGAGTTAAGAAAGCGAGCGGAAGAGTCAGAAAAAGCGACGAAAGAGTTTGTCGCAATGATTAATCACGAGTTAAGAACGCCACTTAATGGCGTACTCGGCAGCGCAGAGCTGTTAAGCAAAACTCAGTTGGGAGAAGATCAACGGCAATATCTCGGTAATTTGATTCAGTCGGGCGATTTACTTCGCGTCATCATCAACGACTTGCTCGATTTCAGCAAGATGAATGCTGGCATGATGGAAATTATCGACAAGGTTTTTGCATGGGATGATCTCGAAAAAGCCATTACGGGCGTATTTGCGGCGAAAGCGGCAGAGAAGCGCATTCATTTTTCTATCGACAAGAAGTTAGGCATTCCGGAGTTTCTGATTGGCGATTTAGAACGAATCACCCAAATCTTAGTTAATTTGATTGGGAACGCGATCAAATTTACCCATTTGGGCGGCGTGGTCTTGCGAGTCGAGTGGGTAAACGGCACTGCGTTTTTTGAGGTGGAAGATACCGGAATTGGGATACCGTTAGCGGCGCAAAGTTCGTTGTTTGACCCTTTTGTACAAGTTGACCGCTCGGCAAAACGCAGTTTTGAAGGCTCAGGTTTGGGCTTAGCGATTTGTAAGAACCTCGTGGATTTAATGCAAGGTGAGATCAGTTTCGAAAGTGAAGAGCGCAAAGGTACAACCTTTAAAGTCTCCATCCCTTTAAAAGAGGGGCAAGCTCAAGGCGCAGCGTCGGGTGAGTTGGCTGTTGTCGAACGAAGCGACTTAGCTGGGCGCTCGATATTGGTGGTGGATGATATCCGAATGAACCAAGTCATTGTGACGCAGATGCTGAAAAAGCTCGACATTACTCCTGATTTAAAAGCCAATGGTTTGGAAGCGCTAGAAGCGGTTAAAAACAAAGATTACGAATTGATATTTATGGATTGTCGAATGCCGGAAATGGATGGTTACGAAGCAACGGCTCACTTGCGACAAAAAGGCTTCGACCGTCCAATCATCGCCTTAACAGCAGGCACAACGATTGAAGAACGTCAAAAGTGCATTGATTCAGGCATGGACGATATCCTCACTAAGCCGTACACCGCAACCGATATTGAACAGATTATGTGTAAGTGGCTCGAGCAGTAGACGCTGCCTCTTAAAAAACGGATGCTTATTGGCTAACGGCTAACGGCTAACGGCTAAAGGGCATACAAACAACGCTCACAAAAACGCCTCCGTACTGGAGGCGTTTTGACTTGTTTTCGTCCGAAACCTACGATTGCAGCGCTGGCAAAATTTTTGAAAGCTTATCCAACGTTTCTTGATATTCAGAGGCACAATCGCTATCTGCAACGACGCCGCCGCCAGCCCAAGCGTACAGTTTGTGATTTTCCGCGACGAGAGTACGGATGGTGATGCTGGTATCCATACGACCATGGCGAGAAATGTAGCCAATACTGCCGCAATACGCGCTGCGTCGATGTGGCTCTAACTCTTCAATGATCTGCATTGCGCGAACTTTAGGTGCGCCGGTAATTGAACCGCCCGGGAAGCACGCTCGTAGCAAATCTGCAGGAGAATATTGCTCGTCCAAATTCGCACGAATGGTGCTCACCAAATGATGCACGGCAGGGAAGCTTTCAATATCAAACAGCTTTGGCACGTGAACGCTACCCGGTGATGCAACTCGACCAATGTCATTACGCAGCAAATCGACAATCATCAGGTTTTCTGCCTGATCTTTTTCTGCTGTCTGCAAGTCATGGGCATTAGCGTTATCTTGCTTTGGATCTTCGCTGCGTGGGCGAGTACCTTTGATTGGTTTCGTTTCAATGACGCGATCTTTGAGTTCTAAAAATCGCTCTGGAGAGATACTCAAAATCGAAGACTCAGGCATGCGGATAAACGCTGAGAATGGCGCTTGGTTGGCGGACTCCAATTTCAGATACGCTTGCCACTCGCTGCCTTGATACGGTGCGTTAAAGCGTTGCGCCAAATTGATCTGATAGCAGTCACCGCTCAACAAGTATTCTTGCACCTTGTCAAAGCGAGTGGCGTAGCTCTCTTTCGTCATGTTTGACTGCCAATCGCCAGACAGAGCGAAGTCTACGTTTTGCTCCGCTTCTTGCTTGTCTAACCATTGCCAAGCTTGCTCGATGTTCTGACCGACTAAGCATGCTTTTTTAAGTTTGTGGTCAACAACGACGGCCCATTCATACAGACCTACCGCCATATCAGGCGTGTTGAGATCCTTTTCGGCCTGTTCTGGCATTGTTTCTACGCGTCGACCTAAATCGTAACTGAAGTAACCGAGCGCTCCGCCGACAAAAGGCAAATCCAATTCTTTATTTAACTCAACGTGAGGAAGCCACTGTTCTTGCAACTGATGAAGCAGCGTGAATGGGTCATCTTGAGTTGAATAGGCATTCGATGGCGTTTCAACTTGTGTGCTGTCGGCAATGGTTTCTAACGTTGCAATTGGGTTGGCAACCAACACATCAAAGCGACTATCGATATGCGTTTTTGATGCAGAACGCAGCAACATCGCCCAAGGCTGGTGTTGAATGCGAGAAAAGAGGTGAAGAGCAAACTCTGGTGCGTATTCCAGCGCTTTAAAATCAATGAATTGATTGTCCATGTTGTTCATTTGTGTAATTTGTGACAAAGAGATCGTTCACTGCATGGCATGTCATGGGCAGCAAGAGTATCATATTCCTCTGTATAGCCAAACTCCCTCTATTCATAGGGTTTTGAGATGGTTTACAAGTAGGCGACTTCAGCGTTTCGTGTGTCGATATCAGCCGTTCGACAATTGTTTATAAAAAAACGAAGCTCAAAAGAGCAATAAGCTCAACAAACACGATTGAAGCCAAGCCAATAATGGAAGCATAACTATAACGAGGCATGTAATGACGGTAATACGCAAGCAGGATGTAATCAGCAGTGTCGCTGATGCGCTACAGTATATTTCTTACTACCACCCGCTAGACTTTGTTCAAGCTCTTGAAAAAGCCTATCACCGCGAAGAGAGTCAAGCCGCGAAAGACGCGATTGCTCAGATCCTAATTAACTCCCGAATGTCAGCAGAAGGTCACCGACCAATTTGTCAGGATACTGGCATCGTGACGTGTTTCGTCAACATCGGTATGGGCGTGCAATGGGACTCAACCGACATGACGGTTCAGCAGATGGTAGATGAAGGTGTCCGACAAGCGTATACGAACCCAGATAACCCGTTGCGTGCGTCAGTACTTATGGATCCTGCCGGTAAACGTATTAATACCAAAGACAACACGCCTGCTGTCGTACACATCAACATGGTACCGGGCGATAAAGTTGAAATTCAGATCGCAGCGAAGGGAGGCGGTAGTGAAAACAAAACTAAGATGGTGATGCTAAACCCATCTGACGATATTGCTGAGTGGGTAGAGAAAACGCTACCAACAATGGGCGCGGGCTGGTGTCCACCAGGCATGCTTGGCATTGGTATTGGCGGTACGGCTGAAAAAGCAGCAGTATTGGCAAAAGAATCTCTAATGGAACACATCGATATTCAAGAGCTTATCGACCGTGGTCCACAAAACGCAGAAGAAGAGCTTCGTCTTGATATCTTCAATCGCGTGAACAAACTTGGTATCGGCGCGCAAGGCCTTGGCGGTTTGACGACTGTTGTCGACGTTAAGATCAAAACTGCGCCAACGCACGCGGCTTCTAAGCCTGTTTGTTTGATCCCGAACTGTGCGGCGACTCGTCACGTACACTTCACGCTTGATGGCAGCGGCCCAGCAGAGCTAACGCCACCTAAACTAGAAGATTGGCCAGACATTACTTGGGAAGCTGGCGAAAATACGCGTCGCGTAAACTTAGACACGATCACTAAAGAAGAAGTACAAGAGTGGAAGACAGGCGAAACTGTTCTTCTATCAGGTAAAATTCTGACTGGTCGTGATGCTGCGCATAAACGTATTCAAGGCATGCTAGATAATGGCGAAGGTCTACCAGAAGGCGTAGATTTAAACGGTAAGTTCATTTACTACGTAGGTCCTGTCGATGCAGTTGGTGATGAGGTCGTTGGTCCTGCTGGCCCAACAACATCAACGCGTATGGATAAATTCACCGATATGATGTTAGAAAAAACCGGCATCATGGGCATGATCGGTAAAGCTGAGCGTGGCCCTGCAACGGTTGAATCTATCAAGAATCACAAAGCGGTTTACCTAATGGCTGTTGGTGGCGCGGCCTACCTTGTAGCGAAAGCGATCAAGAAAGCTCGCGTTGTTGCATTTGAAGATTTAGGTATGGAAGCGATTTACGAATTTGAAGTTGAAGATATGCCAGTAACAGTGGCTGTCGACTCAAATGGTGTTAACGCGCACCAAATCGGTCCAGACACTTGGAAAGTGAAAATTCAAGAGATGGAAGCGTAAGGTAAACGGTAATCTTACATTGTCTCAGTAGAGAGAATGTGACAAGGTGCTGATTTACCTAGCAAACATTTGACAAAAGTGCAGCGAAAACTGCACTTTTTGTCTATATAATGTAGATATAAACCTTAGGGCATAGCAATCAAACGTTATGCGAACAATAATTAGGAGACGGCATGCCTCGTTTTATTCAGATTCTACAAATTATTCTTGCTGTAGTGGTTGGTGGCTTTGTTGGCTACGACTTGATTCTTCACGGTATCAGTATTTTTGATGAGAAATACGTCACCATCACTTGTGTGCTTTGGTTTGTTCTTGAAATCGCACTCTTTGTTATCTACAAGCTGATTGAAGAAGATTAGAACATCAAGCCGCTAGTTAGAATATATAAGCCTCTGAAGTGATTCAGAGGCTTTTCCGTTTATAGGCAGCAATATTTTACACTTATCGAGGTCAGCACTCGATTGCAGATTTTGTTCATCTTTGATTAAGGTTGGTAAACTTAGACTCGTGATACTCAAGTTACTTCTATTGAAGCGTTGGGTATAAAAACTGGTGAGATAAATAAAAACTATGAAAAGAATAAAGCAAGAAGTGAACGACTTTATCAGCCGTGGTATGGATTCTAATGTAAGAATTGCGGTAACAGGGTTATCCCGAGCGGGTAAAACGGCCTTTATCACGTCTTTGGTTAATCAGTTGCTTCACACCGCCACTCACGACAATCTACCTTTATTGACCGCCGCGAGAGACAAACGCCTTATTGGTGCAAAGCGTGAACCTCAAACCAATATGATGGTGCCTCGCTTTGCTTACGACGAGGCGATGAGCCAGATTCATGCGAACCCACCACAATGGCCAGTGCCAACGCGTGATGTGAGCGAAATTCGCCTAGCTTTAAAATACAAACCAAAGAAAACGACCAAGAAGCTGCTCAGTAAAACGGCGGTTCTCAATGTTGACATCATCGACTATCCGGGTGAATGGCTATTGGACTTGCCTTTGCTCGATATGAATTTTTTGAGTTGGTCTCAAACGCAGTTTGACGCGCTGAAAGGCAAACGCAAAGAGTTAGCTCAAGCATGGCTTGCAGAGCTCGAACAGATCGAGCTCAATGCGGATGCAGATGAAAAACAGCTAGAGAAAGTGGCTCACGCTTACACGGATTATCTCCATGCTTGTAAAGATGCTGGGCTGCACTGGGTTCAGCCAGGACGATTTGTGTTACCAGGAGAGCTTGCTGGTGCACCGGTGTTGCAGTTCTTTCCTTGTCGATTTGAACCGGAAAGCAAAGCGCCTAAAGGCAGCAATTTAGCCATGTTAGAAGCGCGTTTTCATGAATATCAGCAAAAAGTCGTGAAAGCGTTTTATAAGCACCATTTTGCAACATTTGACCGCCAAATTGTGCTGGTGGATTGTTTACAGCCACTTAATGCTGGCGACGAGGCGTTTTATGATATGCGTCAGGCTCTTGAGCAGATAATGCACAGCTTTCGTTATGGTCGCAGTAGCTTTTTACGTCGTTTGTTCTCGCCAAAAATAGACAAAGTGCTATTTGCCGCCACCAAGGCCGATCACGTGACACCAGATCAGCATCCGCATCTTGTTTCTCTACTGCAACAAATGGTGCACCCAGCATGGCAAACCGCTGCTTATGAGAACATTGAAATGAGTTGTATGAGCATTGCTTCCATCCAAGCGACCACTTCTGGGTTTATTACCTCAGGCGACAAAACCATTTCTGCGTTACAAGGGACGACCTTAAACGGTGAGGCAATGACGATGTTCCCAGGAGAGGTGCCGAAGAAGCTACCCAATGCTGCCTATTGGCAAAACAGTGGTTTCGACTTTACTTCCTTCCGCCCTATGCCGTCAGCAAGTGATGAACCGATGAAACACATACGTCTAGATAAAGCACTGGATTATCTGCTAGGAGACAAATTGAAATGAGTGAATTGAAGCAGAAACAAATTTTCTCTGATAAAGCACTAGAGAAAGAGCAGCAATCGGATTCACCAGAGTTAACGGCGCAAAAGACATTCAGTGAAAAAGAAACTTTTGTACCAGTAAAGATAGAAGAAGATCGAATTGAAACCGAACAAGAACTGCAACTTGAACACGTGATTCGTCCTAGGCCGGGCAGAAAATGGCTCGCAACCGGCGTGTTTGCTACTTTTGCCGGATTGGTCGGGTGGCAGGCTGTAGACTCATTTGTCACTGCGGTGCAAACAGCTGACTGGCTAGCATTAGGTTGGGCGGGTTTCATTACTGCAGTGGCTTCATTGGGCCTAGGTGCTATCGGTAAAGAACTCTGGAAGCTACGTAAATTAAGAAATCATTTCAGCATTCAAGAAGAAGCCGAACTGCTCGTTCACAGTGACAGTGTGGGTAAAGGCAAGGTGTTTTGCGAAAAGGTGGCGGAACAGAGTGGTGTATTAGCAGAAAACCCAGGCTTTGATCGCTGGCAGAACAGCATTAACCCAGCACACAGTGATGCGGAAATCCTCGATATGTACGATTCTATGGTCGTTAGTCAACAAGACAAGCTCGCTACAAAAGTGGTTTCTCAGCACGCGACTGAGTCTGCTGCGTTAGTTGCGGTAAGTCCACTCGCCGCCGCTGATATGTTGCTGGTGGCGTGGCGAAACTTCAAAATGATCGATAACTTATCCAAAGTGTATGGCGTTGAATTAGGTTATGCTTCGCGCATCAAGCTATTGAGAGCGGTATTCGTCAATATGGCAGCGGCAGGCGCAAGTGAGTTAGCCATTGACGCTGGTATGGATTTGATGTCGATGGATCTTGCTGGCAAAGTATCTGCTCGTGCAGGGCAGGGGCTCGGCGTGGGGATTCTTACTGCGCGTTTAGGATTGAAAGCAATGGCCTTACTGCGTCCGCTTCCTTGGTATCCTGATCGCCAAGTCAAACTCGGGACTATCCGCAAAGCCGTGGTGGCTAAAGTTGCATCAATCACTATGAAACCATAACGAATATCACCTTTGACCGATAGGATTGCTTGACGCCAATACAAGCTTGATAGAAACTACTGTCAACTTTTCCTGACAGTTGTGAATTGGGATATTTTCAGTGCGTCTTGAAGTCTTATGTGAAGATAGACTCGGTCTTACCCGAGAACTGCTCGATATTTTAGCGTCTAAAAGTATCGACTTACGTGGTATTGAAATCGATATCAGTGGCATCATCTATTTAAATTGCCCAGATATTGATTTTGATACTTTTAGTGAGTTGATGGCTGAAATCCGCCGTATTCCGGGGGTTAAAGACGTACGTAAAATCCAATTTATGCCAATGGAGCGCCACAACACTGAGCTGCTTTCGTTGGTTGATAATTTGCCGGACCCGGTTTTTGCAATCGACCTCAAAGGTGCTGTCGATATGGCGAACATGTCTGCTTTGTCGCTACTCGGCCTGCATAAACAAGAAGTCATTGGCACTCAGATTGGTGCGCTATTACCAAGCGTCCGTTTCTCTCGTTGGTCTGAAGGCGTGAACGCTCGTACTCGTGAAAACCTAGTCATTGATGGGTTGGATTACATCTTAGAGCTCATGCCTGTCTATATCAGAGACGAAGCGCAGAATTCTACGCTTGCAAGCACTTTGATGACGATTCGAACAAGCCAGCACGGCACGCAAATCGAAGAAAGACTACCGTTGCATAATCCATTGGGTTTTGAGCACTTCGTAGGAATATCAAACCGACATAAAGCCTTGATTAATCAGGCTAAGAAGCTTTCTGTTCTGGATCAACCGCTACTAATCGAAGGTGAAACAGGTACTGGCAAAGAAATGCTCGCAAAAGCCTGTCATAGTCGTTCAAGCCGTGCGAGTAAACCATTCCTTGTGTTGAGCTGTGCATCCATGCCAGATGACGTTGCAGAAACCGAGCTGTTTGGTCATGCGCCGGGTTCATTCAATCACGAACAAGGCCACAAAGGTATTTTTGAACAGGCAAATGGCGGTACGGTATTTCTTGATGAAATTGGTGAGATGAGTGCTCATCTGCAAATCAAACTTCTTCGTTTTCTACAAGATGGTAACTTCCGTCGTGTTGGTGCAGAAGATGAAATGCATGTAGATGTTCGCATTATTGCTTCGACAAAACATAACCTTGCTGAGCTTTCTGAAGCGGGTATGTTCCGTGAAGATTTGTATTATCGCCTCAATGTACTGACGCTAAGCATTCCTCCACTGCGCAAGCGCTCGAATGATGTGGCACCTTTGCTAGATTTGTTCGTGACAAAACACGCGCAGCAGCTGGGTATCGATAAGCCGGGGCTGGATGACGGTTTGGTTGATGCTCTGGCCAGCTACCAATGGCCGGGTAACATGCGTCAGCTAGATAATATGGTGTTGCGAGCGCTAACAGAAATGGATGGTCATTTACTGAAAGCCGAACATTTTAATTTGCCACAGCCGCAGTCAGTTGGCGGGGGCAGTGCAACGCTTAATATTGATGGTTCTTTGGACGAGATCATGCGTGATTATGAATCCCAGGTGTTGGAGCGTTTGTACCAGTCGTTCCCGTCAAGCCGTAAGTTAGCGAAGCGTTTGAACGTATCGCATACGTCTATTGCGAATAAGTTACGTGACTATGGGATTCGTAAGAATTAACGCGAGTAATCAAGAAAAGGGAAGTTGTCGTTTGTAATGGAAGATCATAGTTCATCAATCGCCGTTCACAAGTTGGACGGCGACTTGCTTCTACGAACCGCTGAAATCGGTGATGCCGATATGATCGCGGCGTATTTTCAATCTAATCGCGATTATTTGAAGCCATTTGAACCAAAGCGAGAAGAGGCGTTTTTCTCTGTTAATGGTTGGCTCCAAAAACTGATTAAGTTGAATGAGCTCCATCGCATGGGGCTTGGCTACTATTGCTTGCTAATTCATGTTGATACAGGGCGCATGCTAGGAACGATTTCATTCAGCAGTATGAGTCGTTTTCCATTTTATAGCTGTAACGTTGGCTATTCCTTGGCGGAAGAGGCACAAGGTCACGGCTATATGCGTCGTGGGTTAAAAATGGCATGCGACTACATGTTTAACGTGCAAAAAATGCATCGTATCCAAGCCGGCTATATGCCTCATAACAAACGCAGTGAAGCTGTGCTAGAGTTTGTCGGGTTTAGCAAAGAAGGTTACGCAAAAGATTACCTTTTGATCAATGGTGAATGGCAAGACCATGTGCTGACATCATTAACTAACCCTCATTGGCAGCAAGAAGGGCGCTAATATGGTTCGATTAGAAAAGCAGTTAGCATTACTCATTGAACTTGATAAGCTCAAAAGCGTATTGCGTCGTACTCGGGTGAAAAGCGCCGAAGGTCGTCTTGAAAACAGCGGTGAGCACAGTTGGCACGTCGCATTGATGGCAGTCTTAATGGAAGAGCACGCAAATGCGCCAGTCGATATCTGTCGAGTGATGAAAATGCTATTGATACATGACGTTGTTGAGATCGACGCAGGCGACACGTTTGTTTATGATACTGCAGCTTCAAAAGAGCAAGCAGAAAAAGAAATAAAAGCCGCTGAACGCTTATTTGGTATGTTACCAACAGATCAAGGGCAAGAATTATTAGCGCTTTGGCAAGAATTTGAAGCCGCGCAGAGTGATGATGCAAAATATGCAAAAGCGCTTGATCGTTTAATTCCGATGCTCTTGAACTACCATAACAATGGTCAAAGTTGGAAAGAGAATAGTGTAACGCGTGAACAGGCGCTTACCATTAATAAACGAATTGAATTTGGCTCTGTTACCTTGTGGGACAAAGCGAAAGAGTTGATTGAAGAAGCCACAGAGAAAGGTTGGCTGAAATCGTAATAAAGGAGACTGAATGTCTTATTTGCCTTTGGATGAATACCAAAGAAAATGGATTTTTACGCATCAGTCGATGCCAGTGCCAGAAGAAGATTTGGCATTTATCAAGCCGATGAGCCAAGCTCGTTCTGCGCAATTTTGGAAAGAGAACATTAGCGCGCAAAGCCCTGATATGGACCGCCTAAGCTCACAAGATTGGCCGATGAGTGAATCAAATTGGTTAGAATCTGTAGATTGGATGGCTGCATGGGAATCGGATGAGCCTGAAATGCCACAAGAAGTTAATGCACATATCGATTGGCAAGATGATGTGACCGTATATTTCTGTTACGAAAAGTACAATGTCATAGAAACAAAATGGTCGATTTTTAAAAAGCATTGGAAGAACTTTTTGTTCTATGATGATGGTCCTATTCTTATTGGTCGTCGCCGCTCGCAAGCACTGTGGTTTGACTCAAAAGGAATGGTTAAACTTGGTGAGCGTCACTAACTCATCACCCGCTCATGATACTAGCCACCAACCAGGTGGCTTTTGTTTTTTTAAAGACTTGATAAAGGGCTTAGGACTCCGCCTGCACCTCTCTCAATCACGTGGGTATATATTTGTGTGGTCTTTACATCGGTGTGGCCAAGCTGCTCTTGCACTGTTCTAATATCGGCACCAGATTCCAATAAATGCGTTGCAAAGCTATGTCTTAACGTGTGACAGGTGACAGTTTTTTCTATGCTTGCATCGAGCGCGGAGCGCTTTACCGCTCTTTGAATAGCGCTTTCATTTATATGATGTCTTCGCAGTTGCCCTGTCTCTTTGTCGACACTTAACTTATTGGATGGAAACAAAAAGTGCCAATTGAAATCTAGTTCTGCATTCGGATATTTACGGCGTAAACCTTCAGAGATGTAAACACCTGCGTATCCGGGTACATGCCGGTCCTTGAAGTAGTAGTTTCTTGCTAAGTTCATCTGCGATTTTAGCGGCTCATGGAGCTCTTTCGCCAATGTGACCGTACGGTTTTTTCCACCTTTCCCTTGCCAGACTCTCACTGCACCATAGTCATAATCTATGTCTTGGATTCTTAGTCTAAGGCATTCCATAATTCGAAGCCCAGAACCGTATAGGAGTTGGATGTGAAGCCTATATCTCGGATCGATATGTTGCACAAACTTGCGGACTTCATCACGAGTCAAAACAACAGGGAGCTTCTTTTCCGTCAGTGATTTTTGGAACCTCATATCCAGGGAAAGCGGGGTTTTAAAAAAGTCTCGATATAAAAACGAAATAGCATTCAGCGCCAATGCTTGAGTTTTGACTGCAACTTTTTCATCGATAGCGAGGTGGCTGAGAAATCGAATAACGTCGTCTTCAGATAACTTCGATGGATGAGCAAGCTGGTGGAATACGATAAAGCGCTTTATCCAGAATAGGTAACTCTCGATAGTTTTGTTGGCATAATGGCGAGTAAGCATATGCTCTTTTACACTTAGCAGAAACTGACTTTTCATAATATTATAAGGCTGTTTATTTATACAGGTGTTGTAATTTATCAATACTGGCCCAGTTATCATGCTTTTTGCCGTCTAATTGCGTGTTCAAACACACATATTCATACTACTTTTCTATTTGTTTCATGAAGGTAAGTGCTAGGATTTACTTTTCTTTTGTCAGGAAAGAAGGCGGTAGCGTGCGAGAAAGGCCGCTATTTGCGGTATAGAAAGCGTTAGCACTGGATTGGGATCAAAGGTTAAAAGTTTCTGTGTTTATTGGTCTCTTTTCCTAACTTTACACCTGATCAAATGTGCCTTTCACGTCCGTTCCGGTGGCACTAGATGTGAAGTTTTCGCTGTGAGTTTATCGTTTACGGTTTCTAACTTTCGGGCTACTTCTCTGGTGTTGTTTCTTTGGCGCTGAGAAATTTTCGGCAAAACAAGCGTTTCTTTGTCGCTGTTGTTCAAGTTCGAAGCCCGTATTCTTTGCTAATTTGAAAGCGGTGAAAAAGGGCAGTTAAGCATGTTTTTCTTCTAGCCAACTTACGTCTTGAAGTTAGTTTTCTGTTTGGCAGCTGCCAGTTTGGTTTCAGTGTTTTTAGTCATAAATTTCGTGCTATATTTCAATGCCTTGGCGTGCGCCAAAGGCTTAAAGGGCAGCGTGCTAACAAACAGTTCAAGTGGGATTCAGCACGCGTGGCACTTTTGGTATGCGTTGGTTTCGGTGTTGAAGTGCCATGCAGTAACATCGTTATTGCGTGCTTCACCCCTTAACTGGGCGTTAGCACTATGAAACTACACAGTAATCAAAAAGGGTTTGTATGTTAGAACAGGTTAAGAATCATATACTAGGTTACAGTGTTACTTTAGCCATAGGTACAGCTACAGTTGTTTCCTCAGCTATTTATTTTCTCGTTATTCAGGACATGGAAAGGGAGGTTACGTTTACGACAAGTAAAAACGTAGCTCTACAGCAACAGATAAGTACACTTCAAACAACCATTACAGATATTACTCAAATTAGCGATAAAAGAACAAATGAACGACTGAAAGAGTACAAGGAAATCTATGTCATCAAAGAGAACTTATTAAAAAGTAGAGTAAATGAGCTCGAAATGTCGCTCAGTTCATGTAAGAAGTCACTCGATATTTCAGACTCTTATGGGAATAAAACTAGTGAAGCTTACAAGAGCTTTGTTAGCTATCTGCGAACACTTAAAAAACAGGAAACTTCAGTTGCCAATGAGTTATCAGTCCTGCACAAGACATTGTTAAGGATAAAGAAAGAATACAATTACAGACAAGCTGAATGTGATAAACAGGAAAAAAACTTGGGAAATATCTGTGAATTAGCCAGTTCTCAGTTGGGGGAAATATCAGCTATTGAATCAGAGATAGAGACAAAGAGAGTTTACCTTGACAATCTATCAGAACAATTACTTAAGCTAAACACTCATCAATAGTGCTAACAAAGCATTTAAGAGTGATTCATAACGCTTGGCATTTTTCATTCCATCGTTGAGTTCAGTGTTTACGGTGGTATGGTTGGATTTCGTGGTTGCGTTACTCACACCTTAATGCGGCGTTAAGTGCCTTGTCAGCTATGAGGATAATATTGTAATGCAGCTTATTTTTGGTGACCCATATTATGATTCTGATAACTGGGATGAAAATCAGTACTTGAACGAGCTTGAAGGATGGCTTCGAGAGTATGATGAAAGCCTGCAATTACACCATGTAGACACGGGGCATGGTGCGGATTTCCCTGCAATTCTTGTTGAGTTTTTTGATAGCCTAGATTGGACGGTTGTATCGGCTTCATCTGTTGCTGGCGTTTTTATGCTTGGCGACAAGATTAACAAAAACCTTGAAGCGTGGATTTCGATCGGTAAAAAATTATCCTCGCTAATTGAAAAATGTAATCCAACTAGGGTTAGTGAAGATGCGGCGATTTGTTGGGTAATTAATGAGTTAAGTAGCCAAGATGTTCCTTTTCAAGATCTCGATGTACGCTTACAGGTTGTTCAGTTTTCTAAGGGACCTCGTAAAAGTAATTTGAAACTAGAAGCGAATCCGGATTGTTTATACATCATTACGGTACAGACGAGTAACAAAGTATTTGTGTACGGTCTCAAGTCGAATTTGAAGGTTGAATTTAAGAAGGAGTTTGATACTGCTTGGCATGAGTTCTAGGCACTTAACAAACTGTTCAAGAG
>NZ_MQVK01000030.1:0-6530 GCF_002002385.1 Vibrio sp. SALL6 | reverse complement strand
TGTCATTTTCCCTTCCAAGAAAGACCGTTCTCAGTTGAGTACCATCTTACTAGCTTCCCCATGAAAGATTAGCTGGTCATTTTAAAGCGCCGTATTAATCTCCTATACCCTCTTCCTAATTATAGTTTTCATAACGTCGAGACAGGACACGTTTTTCTCAATTTCCATTTTGTCGACATTGCCTACTTAATCATGTGGAGTGGAGACATGCGTTTGTCGATTTGATTCAACTTAGAAGGTTAAGCATGCGAATTCGACAGGAGGTTAACTACCTTTGTCTGATTTTTTGAGAGTGAGTCCAGTTTCAATCCTTTAATAAGTATTTATGTTTAAAAGGTGTGTAGGGCCCTTCAGGGTGAGATATGTCTTTTGAAAAATGATCTGCCGTGTACAAAAAAAGCCCAACATAAGTTGGGCTTTCGAAAGACAAATAAGCGGAAGATATTTAAAGGATACGCTTTAAAACACCGTCAGCTTTTAAGCGAGTGATTTTTCTCACGAGTTTTTGTACAGCAAGCGGGTAATCTTCGACTTTTTCCAACTGTTTGTAAGTGCAGATTAGCTGCGTATGTTCAAGGATTCGGGCTACTTCATCTTCAAACTTATGAGTAAGATTTGCGTAGTCATCTTGAATCAATAAACCATTTTCAAGATCGAGAGACCAAGCACGCGGATTTAAGTTGTTACCCGTAAGCAGCATGTATCGCTTATCAACCCAGATACCCTTTAGGTGGAAGCTGTTGTTTTCATGCTTCCATAAGTGCACAGAAAGCTTACGAGCCGCAATGTTCGCCTCATTTGCTTTGGCAAAGCGGCGCAGATTTACCTCGTAAAGGTAAGGAAGACCACCAATGGTTTTGAAATCTTCTTCTGGAGAGATATAGAAATCGTTCGCGGTTTTATCTCCTACCACGATCGTTACTTTTACTCCACGTTTCATTGCACGTTTTACTTCCCGGTGAATTGATTTAGGGAAGTTAAAATATGGCGTACAGATGAAAATTTCGTTTTTTGCTGCTGCTAGTAGCTTGACGATTTGCTGGTTTAGTAAGTTTCGACGCTTACCAAGACCAACAAGTGGTGTGATCTTTACTTTATCTTCCGCCGCTGACTCATGGGCAAATTGATAGTTGGCTTGAGCAAGAGAAGAGCGAAGTTGGCGAATTGCCGATTTAATTTCTTTGGTTTCTGGCTTATCTCGATCGGCCAAGTCGTTTACTGCAGGGTGAGCAATCATTTCATTTTGAACGAAGTTCACCATCGTATCTGCAAGGGACTTGTGCTTAATAACATGGTAGCGATCAAATCGATAGCGACCATGGTACTGCAAATAAACGTTATTAAGGCTAGCGCCACTGTAAATCACGGTATCGTCGACGACGAAGCCTTTTAAATGAAGTACACCAAATACTTCTCGACCGCGAACGGGGATACCATAAACAGGGATAGCATGTTGGTATTGGTCAGCAAACGCTTTATAAAGCGCTGAGTTGCCTTCTGATGCTTCTGCACCAATAAGGCCGCGTTGTGCTCGGTGCCAGTCAACACAGATATTAATGTCTAATCCTGGATTACGCTGCTTTGCTTCGTAAAGTGCAGTGAGTATTTCACGCCCAGCTTCATCATCTTCCAGATATAGAGCGACTAGGTAGATTCGTGACGTTGCTTTGCTGATCGCATCTAAAAGACGAGTTCGAAATGTTTCTGCAGAGTACAGAACATCAAAGTCTTCAGGATTGATTGCGAGACTAGGCAACTGCTCGAATGGATTCCTATTTACTATCATATCGGTGTGAGTACCTTATCTTAGTGCAATATTGCGAACCTGATATTTTACCAAAGATATGATTTCCCTGGCTACTAAAGCGCACGCTTTGAAACCTTTGAAGGGATAAATTGCATTGGAATGAGATCTTTGCCGCTATCAACATAACGTTGAAAGGCCATCTTTAAGGAGTTCGGCAGCTCATGACTGTCAATAGTTTCGAAACCATGTTGAGCATAATATTTTTCTAAGTAGCTAAAAGCGAAGCAATAATCACCATCTTCGAAAACTTTGTTCTCGCAATGCTCTAGCAGAGTGCGGCCAACGCTCCTGCCTCTAACTTCTGGGATTACGAGCATGCCTGTTAATAAGCGATATTGCTCTACGGTTTTTAATCTTAGTAGTGCGACGATCACACCCCCACGACTGGCTGTGATGATGAGTTCATCTTTTTTGGCTCGCCCGGAGGGGTAATAGGCTTTATAGAGCTTTTTAATCAAAGGGAGTTTGATCGGATTTAACACTTCTATGATTAATGAGTTAGGTATTGTCACTGCGGTTAAAAGTTAACTGGGGTAGAATGTGCCCAGTTTAAGAGAATCTTATCTGGCGTTGCAAATCACTATGCAAATTAAAGAACACGCAAGCCTCAAGGCTTTTCACACTTTTGGTATCGAGCAGACTTGCTCCTACTTAGCCATTGTTGACTCGATAGATGATGTAATCAGCCTCTATCAAGATCCTGCTTTTCAAGGTCTGCCGAAGTTGTTTTTGGGTAAAGGCAGCAATGTTCTATTTACTGAACATTTTGATGGTCTCGTCATCGTTAACCGCCTTCTGGGGAAATCGGTTTCAGAAACCCATGAAGATTATCTTCTGCATGTTCAAGGTGGGGAGGATTGGCCGAGTTTAGTGGCTTGGTGTATTGCCCAAGGTATGGGCGGGATCGAAAACTTAGCTTTGATTCCCGGTTGTGCTGGGTCAGCTCCGATCCAAAACATCGGCGCATACGGGGTTGAACTAAAAGATCTTTGTAGCTACGTCGATGTATTGGATTTGACGACTTTAAAAACGAGGCGGATGAGTGCGGAAGACTGCGAATTTGGGTATCGAGATTCAGTTTTCAAACATGATCTATATGAAAAATGCTTTGTCACAGCCATTGGCTTGAAGCTGCCGAAGCGATGGACGCCGAAGAATCAATATGGGCCGTTACAAAATATCCCTGAAAACGAATTAAGTCCAAATGCAATCTTTGAACGTGTGTGCCAAGTTCGTATGGAGAAACTGCCAGACCCAGCTAAAGTCGGTAACGCAGGGAGTTTCTTTAAAAACCCTGTGATCAGCCAAGATCATTATGATCAACTCATTCGAAAGCATAGCAACATGGTGGCTTACCCTGCAAACGAGGGAATGAAAGTGGCAGCCGGTTGGCTGATTGACCAGTGTGGTTTGAAAGGTATTTCAGTCAACGGTGCTCAGGTGAACCCTTTACAAGCGTTGGTATTAACAAATGTCGACAACTGCAGTGCTGATGACGTGGTTGAACTTGCTTCTCTGGTGAAAAAGGCGGTGAGGGATAAGTACCAGATTGAACTCGAACACGAAGTGCGCTTTATGAATCGTCAAGGTGAAACTAATCTCGCTAAGATTGAGGCGGCGCAATGAGAAAAGAACACTCAGTGAAGCTACATATCCTTAAAACACTCAGCGATGGCGGTTTCCATTCAGGTGAAATGCTTGGACAACAACTGGGCATTTCTAGAGCGGCAATTGCAAAGCATATTAAAGGGTTGAATGATTGGGGAGTGGATATTTATCGTATCCAAGGACGAGGCTATCAACTGGCTCATCCTCTTCAATTACTCGATGAAACTCGTCTGAAAAATGCCATTAGCACTCCGGTTGAACTGATTTCCGTGATTGATTCAACGAATCAATATTTGTTAGAGAAAGTCAGCGAATCCGATAAAGGGCGAGTTTGTATCGCTGAATATCAGGCGCAGGGGCGCGGTCGTCGCGGACGTCAATGGATATCGCCATTTGGCACCAATCTGTATTTGTCTATGTACTGGCGTTTAGATGCGGGTATGGCGGCAGCGATGGGACTGAGTTTGGGCGTGGGTATTGCTGCAGTCGAAGCACTGGAAAGTATCGGTATCCAAGGTGTTAAGCTTAAGTGGCCAAACGACATCTACTATCAAGATAAAAAACTAGCCGGTATTTTAGTGGAGATGTCTGGTCAAGCAGGAGGCGCAGCTCACTTAGTTATTGGAATGGGATTAAATATTGGCATGCCTGATGTGCAGCCCGGTATTGATCAACCTTGGACAACACTCAACCAAATTTCCAATGAAGTGAGTATCGATAGAACTCAATTGGCGATACGTCTTATCGATCATTGGAAAGCCGCGTTAGAAGAATATGAACTGACTGGACTGGGTGGTTTTGTTGAACGTTGGAATCGTTTGGACAACTTTATCGGCCGACCGGTTAAGCTTCTTATGGGACCGAGAGAAATACACGGAGTGGTACAAGGTATCGACCAACAGGGTGGGGTGGTGCTCAAAACTGAAAATGGTTTGGAAACCTACATTGGCGGAGAAATTTCGTTGAGAAAAGGGGACTGAGCCCCTTTACTTTCTTAGCGATACTTTGTCGACAAGGTGGTTAGCACCTTTGTGGAGGATCAAATGGGCTCTTTCTCTGGTTGGAAGAATGTTCAATTCCAGATTGAGTCCATTAATATTGCGCCAAATTTCTTTCGCTTTACTTTTCGCTTCATCGACCGACAGCTGCGTATAGTGGCTGAAGTAGGAGCCTGGTTTAGTAAAAGCTCCGCGGCGAAACTTCAAAAATCTCTCAACATACCACTGCTCTATCGTTTCACTTTCCGCATCAACATAAATTGAGAAATCAAGAAAATCAGATACAAATACTCGATGTGGATCATGTGGGTAGTCCATACCGCTTTGTAATACGTTTAAGCCTTCAATAATAAGCACGTCAGGTCGGTCGACTTTTTTTAGCTCATCAGTAATGTCGTATGTGATGTGTGAGTAAACAGGTACTTCAAGATTTGGCTTGCCCGCCTTTACATCAGAAACAAATTCTACCAAACGTTTGATGTCGTAAGATTCGGGAAAACCCTTTCGATGCATGATACCGCGCTCTTCCAAAACCTTTTTGGGATACAGAAAGCCATCCGTTGTAACTAAGGCGACTTTGGGATGATTTTCCCAACGAGAAAGCAGTGCTTTAAGAATACGAGCTGTTGTACTTTTTCCAACAGCCACACTACCTGCAATGCCAATAACAAATGGCGGAGCGTGTTCCTCAGTATTTAGAAACTGCTGAAGAACAGAGTTGCGACTTTGGCGAGCCTGTACATATAAATTGAGTAGACGAGACAAAGGAAGGTAGATCTCTACCGCTTCCTCCATAGTGAGGTTTTCATTTATGCCTTGAAGCGCCTTTAGATCGTCTTCAGAGAGTGTCATCGGAACAGAATTACGCAGTTCTGCCCACTCGGCACGGTCAAATGACAAAAATGGACTCATGGGTCTCTTTTATCCTTGGTTTAGTAGAGAGCAAGAACATACAACAAGCACCGTGCAAAGCAAACGACAAAGCACGAAAGTTTGCTTTAAAAAGCGAGGTTTGTATGATTTTGCAGCAATTGAAACTAAAAAAACGATTTTTACGACTTTTTTTTAAATAGCTATTGCAACCTAGAAAATCATTCAATAGAATGCGCACCACTTATGCCGACTTAGCTCAGTAGGTAGAGCAACTGACTTGTAATCAGTAGGTCACCAGTTCGATTCCGGTAGTCGGCACCATTCTTTCCTTTAGTAGTTAGAATGGCTTAAAAATTTGGAGGGGTTCCCGAGTGGCCAAAGGGAGCAGACTGTAAATCTGCCGGCACTGCCTTCGATGGTTCGAATCCGTCCCCCTCCACCATATTCTTTAGGAAATAGCTCTCAGAGTTACGTGTTGCGGGCATCGTATAATGGCTATTACCTCAGCCTTCCAAGCTGATGATGCGGGTTCGATTCCCGCTGCCCGCTCCACTCTAATTTGAGTGCTGATATAGCTCAGGTGGTAGAGCGCATCCTTGGTAAGGATGAGGTCGGCAGTTCGAGTCTGCCTATCAGCACCAGCTCTCAAAGTTATCTCCTTTTGATATTAGATTTACCAATAATCTTTATTTGGTTGCGTGGTCAATTTGGGCCACCAAAAATCCGTACCTAGAGGGACCACTCATGTCTAAAGAAAAATTTGAACGTACGAAACCGCACGTTAACGTTGGTACTATCGGCCACGTTGACCACGGTAAAACAACTCTAACTGCAGCTATCTGTACTACTCTAGCTAAAGTTTACGGCGGTGAAGCGAAAGACTTCGCATCTATCGATAACGCTCCAGAAGAGCGTGAGCGCGGTATCACAATCGCTACTTCACACGTTGAGTACGACACTCCATCACGTCACTACGCACACGTTGACTGTCCAGGACACGCTGACTATGTTAAAAACATGATCACTGGTGCTGCACAGATGGACGGTGGTATCCTAGTTGTTGCTGCGACAGATGGCCCAATGCCACAAACTCGTGAGCACATCCTACTAGGCCGTCAGGTTGGTATCCCATACATCATCGTATTCATGAACAAATGTGACATGGTTGACGATGAAGAGCTACTAGAACTAGTAGAAATGGAAGTTCGTGAACTTCTATCTGAATACGATTTCCCAGGTGATGA
>NZ_MQVK01000003.1:0-1334 GCF_002002385.1 Vibrio sp. SALL6 | reverse complement strand
GATGACATCACCGAAACCACTCAAGCCATTATCGGTGCCGATGGCGTAACCGCCACGTTTACCATTGATACGGTGGACGATGTTTACGCGGAAGGCGATGAAGTGTTCCGTGTCAGCGTGTCGGGCATTGTAGATGGTGACAGCAATCCGATTTTTGAGGCATTAGATGTTTCAAATGCCTTTGTTGACACCACCATCAGCGATGAAACGGATCCTGGTCCAGAAGATACGGTTACCGTGACCATGACTGGTCCAGCAAATGTCGTGGAAGGCGATATCACCACAGAGTACACCGTAACGCTGAGCGATCCGGCGCCTGTGGGTAGCATCGTGACCTTAGCTTATAGCTACACTACTGCATCGGGTGATGACATCACTGAAACCACTCAAGCCATTATTGGTGCCGACGGCATAACTGCCACGTTTACCATCGATACAGTGGACGATGTTTACGCCGAAGGCGATGAAGTATTCCGCGTAAGTGTATCGGGTATTGTCGATAGCGACAGCAATCCGATTTTTGAGGCATTAGATGTATCAAATGCCTTTGTTGATACCACCATCAGCGATGAAACTAACCCAGGTCCAGAAGATACGGTCACCGTCACCATGACCGGTCCAGCGAATGTCGTGGAAGGTGACACCACCACAGAGTACACCGTAACACTGAGCGATCCGGCTCCTGTGGGTAGCATTGTCACGTTAGCTTACAGCTATACTACTGCGTCAGGTGATGACATCACCGAAACCACTCAAGCGATTATCGGTGCCGATGGTGTGACGGCTACGTTTACTATCGATACGGTGGATGACGTTTACGCCGAAGGCGATGAAGTGTTCCGTGTCAGCGTGTCGGGTATTGTCGATAGCGACAGCAATCCAATCTTTGAAGCGTTGAACCTCGATAATGCGTTCGTCGACACCACCATCAGCGATGAAACCGATCCGGGTCCAGAAGATACGGTTACCGTCACCATGACCGGTCCAGCAAATGTCGTGGAGGGCGACACCACCACGGATTACACCGTGACACTGAGCGATCCGGCGCCAGTCGGTAGCATCGTCACGCTCGCTTACAGCTACACCACTGCATCGGGTGACGACATTACTGAAACCACCCAAGCGATTATTGGGGCGGATGGCGTAACCGCCACGTTTACCATCGATACCGTGGACGATGTGTATGCCGAAGGCGATGAAGTGTTCCGCGTCAGCGTGTCGGGCATTGTGGATAGCGACAGCAATCCAATCTTTGAAGCGTTGAACTTAGACAATGCCTTTGTCGACACCACCATCAGCGATGAAACCGACCCAGGTCCGGAAGATACGGTTAC